>JBBSLR010000103.1:0-8431 GCA_038255045.1 Phormidesmidales cyanobacterium | reverse complement strand
CCCAGGCTCCTGGGGATTGGCAGCGGCGACCCATTGTGATTGGCATGGGGCCATGCGGCATGTTTGCGGGGCTGCTGCTGGCGCAGATGGGGCTGCGGCCGATCATTCTAGAGCGGGGCACGTCGGTGCGCGATCGCAGCGTCGATACCTTTGGCTTTTGGCTGAAAAAACGCCTCAACCCTGAGTCAAACGCCCAGTTTGGCGAAGGCGGCGCGGGGACTTTTTCTGACGGCAAGCTCTACAGCCAGGTGAGCGACCCCAACCACTATGGCCGCAAGGTGCTGAGCGAGCTGGTGAACGCGGGGGCTTCCCCAGAAATTCTCTATATCAACAAGCCCCACATTGGCACCTACCGCCTGGTAAAAATCGTGCAGCATCTGCGGGCCACTATTGAGGCTCTCGGCGGCGAAATTCGCTTTCAAACTCGGGTGGCTGACCTCGACATTGACCAGGGCCAGGTGCGCGGCGTGCACATAGAGAGCGGCGACTACCTGGTCAGCGACCACGTAGTGCTGGCGGTGGGCCACAGCGCCCGCGACACCTTTGAGATGCTGCACGATCGCGGCGTCTACATCGAGGCCAAACCCTTTTCCATTGGCTTTCGAGTCGAGCACCCCCAGGCGCTGATCGACCAATGCCGCCTGGGCGACCAGGCGGGCCACCCCCGGCTGGGCTCTGCCGACTACAAGCTGGTGCACCACTGCGAGAACGGGCGATCGGTCTACAGCTTTTGCATGTGCCCCGGCGGCAAGGTGGTGGCGGCGGCCTCAGAACCGGGTCGCCTGGTGACCAACGGCATGAGCGAGTACGCCCGCGATGAGTCAAACGCCAACAGTGCGATCGTCGTCGGCATCACCCCCGACGACTACCCCGAGGGGCCGCTGGGGGGCATCGCCCTCCAGCGCCAGCTCGAAGAATTTGCCTTTGCCCTGGGCGGCGGCACCTACGAAGCCCCCGGCCAGCTGGTGGGCGATTTCTTGGCGAATCGTCCGTCTAAAGAATTTGGCGAGGTGCTGCCCTCTTACAAACCCGGTGTCAAGCTGGGAGATCTAAGCGAGAGCTTGCCCGACTATGCGATCGCCGCCCTGCGCGAGGCCATCCCCGCCTTTGACCGCAAAATCCACGGGTTTGCCATGGCAGATGCGGTGCTCACCGGGGTCGAAACCCGCACCTCATCGCCCATTCGCATCAAGCGCAACGAGCAGTTTGAGAGCATCAACACCGCTGGCCTCTACCCCGCTGGCGAGGGAGCGGGCTATGCCGGTGGCATTCTCTCCGCTGGCATCGACGGCATTCGGGTGGCCGAGGCGGTGGCCCTGAGCCTGGTCAAAGGATGAGAATTGCCATAGCCCTAACCCCTGGGCGTTGAGCGCCGCGAGGGGGGCTTGCGCCGCGAGGGCCTGTGCTCTGGCTCCAGGGTGTCGGGGTGCTGGGCCTCTAGCAAAAACACCCGCCGCCCGTCGGTGATGCGGTAGAGGGTGGTGCAGGTGCAGTTGTGCCCCTCAGCGATGAGCTCGGCGGCTCGTTCATCGCAGGCGGCCTGGGCCTGCTCCCCATCTTCCCAGTCGGTTTCGAGAAATATTTCTTGGATCAAACTCATACGGCACTCAACAACAGGGCAATCAACAACAGAATACTCAACAACACGGCTGTCTTAATTCTGCCCCTAAATGGCCCTCTACATGGCCCCTAAATGGCCGTTGGGGCTGCGGCATAGGTGGTTTCTGCCGAGACAGCACCCGCCTGACATCCCAATGCCGCTGGCACTGGGATGGATCGACCCGTTCCCTAGCGCCTGGTTTTGGCCGGGGTCGCCGCTCTCGACTCGATCAAAAACTCAGGAATATCCTCCAGAGCAGCGGCGTCGAGGGCATACTGTTCGCACACCAGGCTGAGGCGACTGCCCCCGCTGGCCATGGCGTTGACCGAGTGGGTCAGGTCGCCCTGAAAGTGCAGCAGCATCCCCGGCTGGGGTTTAATCTGGGCCACCCGCTGCCGTCCCCGCCGCAAGACCAGCTCGCCGCTGACCAGGTCGGCGGGCACCTGTACGTAGAGCACGCTCACTTGCTGGGGCGGGTCGATGGTTTTGCAGTACGATCGCAGCGATCGGTCAATGTGGGGGTCAACCCGCGACCCCTGGCTCAGCAGCAGCGGGTTGAGGTAAAAGGCATTGCAGTCGGGCAGCAGCGCCCGGTCGAGGTAGGGCTTAAAAAACGGAAACTGGCCCTCGACCTCGGCCCGGCCCGCCGGCTTAAACACCACCGAAAAGCCCTGGGTGGCGACAAAATCGCGGTTGAGGTTATTGGTGGCAAAGTAGCGGCAGGCCTGGATCGAACCCCGCAGGTTGTGCAGATAGGGGTTGGCAAAGGCGTCGGGCTGGCAGCGGTAGTAGGTCATGGCGGGCGATTGACGGCGGCTGGGGGCTGGGGTGAGTACAGACGCCAAAGATTTTTGGGGTGTTCTGGGGGACGCTCTTGGGAGTGCTTTAGGGATGCTCGGCGAAGGTGGCGGTCTCCCCGTCGGCGGTAAACGAAACCACGGTGTAGGGGTCTATGCGATCGCCCATTTCCATGCCCGGCGCGCCAATGGGCATACCCGGGGCGGCGATGCCAAGAATGTCGGGCTGCTCCCTGAGCAGCCGCTGGACATCCGCCGCAGGCACGTGGCCTTCGATGCGGTAGCTGTCAATGATCGCCGTGTGGCACGAGGCTAGAGCCTCCGGCACGCCGTAGCTTGCCTTGATGGCGGCCATATCGTCAGAGACGATTTCCTTTACCTCAAACCCAGCGGCTTGCATATGGTCAACCCAGTGGCCGCAGCAGCGGCAGGTAGCGCTGCGGTAAACCGTCAGGGCCGACTCTGCCGCCAGGGCAGGGGGCGAAAGGGTACAGAGGAGGGCGATCGCACCCACCAATACCCCAGCTAGCAGTCGAGCCATCCACCCGCGACGATTTGTCAAAGTCAGTTTCCGCTCAACGTCAAACCATCAGACAGGCGGTTGCCTATCTATATGTATGTAACCACTATGTATGACTACACTAGCCCATCCCTAGGGCAGTTGATTCAGGTCTTGTTGCAGCTTTTCGGCCTGCTGTTCCATAGTTGCAGCGGCGTCGTTGGCTTTTTCAATCGCCTCAGTGGGCAGAGAGTCGCCGGTTTCAGGCGAGGGCTTGAGCTGGTTGGCCATCAACAGCCCGACCACGCCCAGCCCTGCTAGTAACCCAATCAAAGACAATCCACGCATGGTTTTGACCTAGCTCCCGCAAATAACTACTGGCTGTAATTGTGGCGATGGCCATCGTGCTCAGGACACCGGCCCCCTCTACCAGCAAAAGCTGGGACAGCGCGATGGCTATAGATACCTTCAACATACCCACCGGAGCTGGCTGACTGACTCATACTCCATCCTGCTTGGCTCCTCCCAATTCAACCGGGCGAAATAAAGCCTATGGCTAGGCTGCGCCAGCGCACTTACGGTTTCGCCTCTTAGGGGTTGGCCTTTTGGCAATCGGGGTTATGTGATCTCGATGCGGTGAGAAACTATAGATCCCGAGCTGGACTTGGCAGAGGTTTACGCCAAGGCTTTTTAAATCAACCGATTAAACCCGTAATTAAAACATCCCTTGACTACCATTTAAAGCATTAATTCTTAAGACGGGGTGGTAGAAATCCATAGGCTAGTTCAGCGCAGCTGTAGGAACTAACCGCAGTGCCCGCAGTTACGTAAATTACTGCAATAAACTAACTCCAATAACGCCAAGGCCCCTAGCTATTCTCTTTAAGGCAATTCATTTAGAGGTTTCCTATGACATCTTCTTTAACTAAAGGCATGCTTGTCACCATTATTGGTGAGGCAGTTTTACAGGAGCGGTTAATTCATTTGCTCACCCAAATTGAGGTGTCTGGCTACACGATTGTGCCGGCCAAAGGGGCGGGTAGCCACGGCAGACGCATGGGCGATATTGCTGGCTACAACACCAATATCGAAATCAAAACCATCGTCAGCGCTGACCTCTCTGACCAGTTGCTAGAGGATCTGAAGCCCTTTCAGGAAACCCATGCCCTGATTGTCTTTCGCCAAACCGTAGAGGGTCTATTTGATTAGGCATGCAGATCCTGCGCTGCTTAGGGAAATCATTGTGAGCCTACCCACAGCTAGACGGACATCTCAGACAGGCCCTTGGATATTATGGCTTGATGACTAATCGAGGAACGCCACGCGATGATTACCGTTCACCACTTAAACAACTCTCGCTCCCAGCGGATGCTTTGGCTGCTCGAAGAACTGGGACTGCCCTACGACGTCAAGCGCTACGAGCGTAACCCAGAGACCATGCTGGCTCCCCCATCGCTGCGGCAGGTGCATCCCCTAGGCAAGTCTCCGGTGATTACCGATGGCGACCTGACCCTGGCCGAATCGGGGGCTATTGTCGAATATTTGGTCAATCGCTACGGCAACGGGCGACTGATTCCAGCCCCAGATACCCCAGAGCGGCTGCGCTACACCTACTGGCTGCACTACGCCGAGGGGTCGGCCATGCCGCCGCTGCTGCTCAGGCTGATCTTCGACAAAGTTGAGCAAAGCCCGATGCCATTCTTTGCCAAACCGATCGCCCGAGGGATCGTCAGCCGGGTCAACAACTCGTTTATTCATCCCCAGATCACGCAGCACCTCGATTTTATGGAGGCAGAGCTGGGCAAAACCACCTGGTTTGCCGGAGAAAACTTCACCGCCGCCGATATTCAGCTCAGCTTTCCCCTAGAGGCCGCAGCGGCGCGGGCTGGGCTAAATGCCAGTCGGCCCCAGCTGATGGCTTTCTTAGACCGCATCCATGCCCGCCCAGCCTACCAAAAAGCCCTGGAGCGCGGTGGCGATTACGAACTGTTGAGTTGAGCAGAGGGCAACGTCGAGCGCGGGTGCCTTTTCTAAGGCTTACCACAGGCAAATTTTGCTCACCGCAATGTTGCCACCAAAGCATACGGCTACGTCTGAGTCGGGGTCGTGGAGGCGTTTGCCATAGTCACCGGCATAGTAAAACTGCCCCTGATCGACCGTAAACTCCGTGGGCAGGGGCTGGGTGCAGGTGGCACAAAACACGATTTCTGGCTCTAAATCATCGGGCTTCAGGTGGGGCAAATTCACGTTCCAAAAACATCCCGGCGCTAAAGCCTCGGCCATCAGGCGGTCGAGCACTCGGGCGGCCAGGTGGGTCGCTAGCCCCCACTCGATCGGGCGGCGGTTTTGAATGTAGTGAGAAATGGCGATGCCCGGTACCCGCAGCAGGGCGGCTTCGCGCACGGCAGCAACGGTGCCCGACAGATGAATGTCGGCCCCCATATTGCCCCCAGCATTGATGCCTGAGAGTACCCAGGTGGCCGCTGGGCACAGGTGGGCCAGGGCCACGCGGGTGCAGTCTGCCGGGGTGCCACCAATGGCAAAGGCGCTTTCATCCTGCTGAGTGATAGAAATTGGCCCCCCCCGGTTCATCTGGTGGCTACAGCCCGAGAGATGTTGATCAGGGGCCACCACCCAGTTGGGTAAATGCTGTACGGCCTGGCGCAGGGCGGCAATGCCGGGGGCGGCAATGCCATCGTCGTTGGTCAGCACAAGGGTCATGGATGAGCGCGCAGACTATTTCTGCTCAGAGAATAAATATTGCCCTGCCCATCATAGGTCATACCCCAGGCTGAGGCATCTTGCTGAGCCTGTTCGAGATGAGCTTCGAGGGCAGCAAGGTCAGCCTTGTCCCCAATGGTGCAGTGAGCCAGATGACACCTGGCAGCGGCGCTAGTTATCGCCCAGCGCTCCGGCGGGGGAGATTGCCTCAGTGGGAAGAACGGACTCGGTGGGGGCCACGGGTTCAGTCGGGGCCACGGGTTGAGTAGGATCTCCCGGCAGGGGCATAACTACCCCTGGTGGAGTTTCGCTGTAGCGTCTAAGCTCTTCTGCTGGGGAGGGCAACGCTACAGATTCAATCGATTGGGCCTTGGCTTCAGCGGCAAAACCATTGATCAGGCTGGGGTCTAAGATCGCGTCATGGCTGCTGAAGGGAGCCTGCTGGTTGAGGGCTTGCAGTAGATCGGGGCGCAGGGCCGCTAAAGGCTCATCGGCGGCGGGGCGGTAGTTGGGGTTGGCTAGCTGTAGGCCCGCCACCAAGTCACTGGTTTGATAAAACTCCAGCAGGTCAAACTCAACCACCTGTAGGTTGTCGGCACTAATAAAAGCCATCTGTCCGGCATCGAGGACAAATTCTTGCCCGGTGGCGGTGACAGTAATCGACACTGGCCCGGTGGGCGAATTGGCCAGGGCCATTACCAGGGTTAGCCCGCGCGAGGGCACATGGCGCACCACCATCCCAGAGCTGTTGATGCCCACGGTGGCGTTGGGGGTTTGCAGGGTGGTGCGCCCCTGGCTGGGCGAGACAAACAGGGCGACAGTCCCCTGGCTAAGGCTCAGATTGCGGGTGTTGGGCCAAAATTGCAGGTGGGCTTGTTCGCCTACCCGGGCCAGGGAACCATCGCTAAACAGCACTTCAGCTTTGGCTGAGTCCGAGGTGCTGAGCGTTTCTCCAGGGCAAAAGCAATCGGTGTCAGCGGCCGGGCGCGATGCCCCAGCCGCTGACACCAGATCAACCTGGTGTTCGCTGGTTCTGACCCTGGCCCGGGTCAGGGGTACATCTGCTATGGCGGGAGCTGCGATCGCGACTGAGCCGACGATCGCCAGCAGAGCTGCCGAAACACCGTTTATACAAACAGGAAAAACACGAACAGGAAAAACCATAGCGTAATCAGGGGTTACCACGGGTGACGAAGCAGCCAATTCGAGGTAGATGCAGCTAGACATTGCCGACCGTTACCTAGGCCAACTTCGCGAACTCAGAATACCCTGGTAGCAGCGCCGCAGCATCAGGGGTATCACCCTCGTCGGCCCTGGCTGAAACCGCCTTAGCTGTTGAAATGTAGCCTAGGGAACTTAATCTTCATGGTAGGGGTCTAGCGGCTAGAATCTGGCCCGATGAATAAATCTTGGGTGCCTATTGGTTAAATGTTTAGTGAACCTGGGAGTTAGTTTCAGGAATGCCTGGCAAAATCAGTGATTCTGCTGATGACGAGATCGCAATTATTCCATCGTAAAGATTCCTGTGGCTCAGCAACGCAACCTTCTTCAACTGGCGCTCAGCCTCAGCCTGCTTTGCTGGGCCGCGCCAAGCCAGGCTAACCCAGGGCAGACTGAGGTGCTGGTTGACCCAGCACCTGGGGCTACCGACACCCCAGTGACTCGTTCAGCCCCAGACGAACTGCCAGACGAGCTGCCAGACGAGCCTGCCCTAGAGCCGGTTGGGTTCCCTTCACCCACCCACCCACGCTCACTCCCGGTGCCTACAGCAGCAGCGCCCGACCTGGCCCTGACCCAGAGAACCTATCTGACCACCGCCGCCGCTTTGACCTCAACCCCTGCGGCCACCACGACGGTAGCTGGGCCAACCAGGTCTACCAGCCCCCAACGCTCCAGCCATGCACTGGCCCAGGCTGATGCCGATGGCGATAGTGATTCAGCCGATCAGGATGATGATCTGGATCCAGATTTAGATTCAGATCTAGATTCAGATCCAGAGCTAGGGGTGATTCAGGTGCGCAGCCCGGTAGAAGATACCGACCTGGGCATTTTGCGGATTCGTGCTCAGCCCGAGATCCCTGCCCCGGTGGCCCAGCCGCCGCGCCCCAAGATTGGTTTTTTGACGGCTCGGCTGGCGATCGCCAATAGCGATAACATTTTGTTCGCGGTCAACGACGTGGGCGGGCTGACCGGCGATACGTTCCTGCGCCCTTCCCTGGGCTTTGCGCTGTACCCCTCCCTTGGCCCCCAGACGGTGTTTATCGGCACCGCCGACCTGGGGCTACAGCGCTACGCCAGCCAGTCAGCCCTTAACTATGACGACCTGCGCTTTCGGGTGGGTCTACGCCAAGGGCTCACCCCGCGCAGCTACGGGCAGCTGACGTTGACCTACCAAGAGCTGTTTCGGCCCGGCGGCAATCGCGGTCGGTTTTTCAAAAACACCGCCTTGGGTCTTACCCTAGGCCGCCGCGACCCCATCACCCCCCAGCTGGTGCTCGACTCTTACTACCTCGTGCAGTTCAACGGTGCCCAGGCGCGCACAGAGACCTTCAGCGGCCCGGTAACCAACGACTTTAGCCGTTTGCTTCAGTCTGCGGGTGGGTACCTGGGCTACGACATTACCCCCCAGTTCCAGGCGGGGTTGAGCTACCAGCTCAACCTGATCGACTATACCGCCCAAGACCGCTACGATGCCTTTCAGCAGGTGCTGGGGCAGTTGGTCTATCGCCTCAGCCCCACGGTGCGCTTGAGCGTCTACGGCGGGGTTAGCTTTGGCCGCTCGTCTGAGCCTAGGGTGCGGTTTAACGACACCTT
>JBBSLR010000102.1:0-8435 GCA_038255045.1 Phormidesmidales cyanobacterium | reverse complement strand
CTAAGGTGCGCACCCAGGTGATTCGCATGCTGGGTGAAACTGCGGAAGTGTCTGCCGGTGGCGGTGGGGGGCGCACTAAGACCCCTACCCTCGACGAGTTTGGCTCTAACCTGACCCAAATGGCGGCTGACGGCAAGCTCGATCCGGTGGTCGGTCGCCCGTAAGAAATCGAGCGGGTGATTCAAATTCTCGGTCGGCGCACCAAAAACAACCCCGTGCTGATTGGTGAACCCGGTGTGGGTAAAACTGCGATCGCCGAAGGTCTAGCCCAGCGCATCGGCAACGGTGACGTGCCAGATATCCTCGAAGACCGCCGCGTGGTGACGCTAGATATTGGCCTGCTGGTGGCCGGTACCAAGTACCGAGGCGAGTTTGAAGAGCGTCTGAAGAAAATCATGGATGAAATCCGCACCGCTGGCAACGTCATCCTGGTGATCGACGAGGTTCACACCCTGATTGGGGCTGGGGCTGCCGAGGGGGCGATCGACGCCGCCAACATTCTCAAGCCCGCCCTGGCCAGGGGCGAGCTTCAGTGCATCGGCGCGACAACGCTGGATGAGTACCGCAAGCACATTGAGCGCGACGCCGCCCTGGAGCGCCGCTTTCAGCCGGTGATGGTGGGCGAACCCAGCGTCGACGAGACCATCGAGATTCTTCACGGGCTGCGCGAGCGCTACGAGCAGCACCACAAGCTGAAGATTGCCGACGAAGCCCTAGAGGCCGCCGCCAAACTGTCACATCGCTATATCGCCGACCGCTTTTTGCCCGACAAGGCCATCGACCTGATCGACGAGGCCGGGTCGCGGGTGCGTTTGCTCAACTCCCAGCTGCCCCCGGCGGCGAAGGAGCTAGACCGCGAACTGCGCCAGGTGCTCAAAGACAAAGACAACTCTGTGCGCTCCCAAGACTTTGATAAGGCTGGGGAACTGCGCGATCGCGAAATGGAGATCAAGGCCGAGATCCGGGCGATCGCCCAGAACAAGGTGAACGAAGACGCCGGCGGTGAAGACATGCCCGTGGTGGGCGAAGAAGACATCGCCCACATCGTTGCCTCTTGGACTGGGGTGCCGGTGAGCAAGCTCACCGAGTCTGAGTCTGAGAAGCTGCTGCACATGGAAGACACCCTGCACCAGCGGCTGATTGGTCAGGACGAAGCAGTGAGGGCGACCTCACGAGCCATTCGTCGCGCTCGGGTGGGCCTCAAAAACCCCAACCGACCGATCGCTAGCTTTGTGTTCTCCGGCCCCACCGGGGTTGGTAAGACCGAGCTGGCCAAGTCCCTAGCCGCCTACTTCTTCGGCTCCGAAGAGTCGATGATTCGCCTGGACATGTCCGAGTTTATGGAGCGCCACACCGTCTCCAAGCTGATCGGCTCGCCGCCGGGCTATGTGGGCTACAACGAGGGCGGTCAGCTGACCGAAGCGGTGCGCCGTCGGCCCTACACCGTGGTGCTGTTCGACGAGATCGAGAAGGCCCACCCCGATGTCTTCAACATGCTGCTGCAAATTTTGGAAGACGGTCGCCTGACCGACGCCAAGGGGCGCACCGTTGACTTCAAGAACACCCTGCTGATCATGACCTCAAACATCGGTTCTAAGGTGATCGAGAAGGGTGGCGGTGGCCTCGGCTTCGAGTTTGAGCAAGACCAGGCCGAGTCGCAGTACAACCGCATTCGCTCCCTGGTGAACGAAGAACTCAAGCAGTACTTCCGCCCTGAGTTCCTCAACCGTCTCGACGAAATCATCGTCTTCCGTCAGCTCACCAAGGACGAGGTCAAGGAGATCTCCGACATCCTGCTGAAGGAGGTGTTCGGTCGGCTTACCGAGAAGAACATTCATCTCCAGGTCACCGAGCGCTTCAAGGAGCGCCTGGTGGAAGAGGGCTACAACCCCAGCTACGGGGCGAGGCCGCTGCGTCGGGCGATTATGCGCCTGCTCGAAGACACCCTGGCCGAGGAGATTCTTTCCGGTCGTCTGGGCGATGGTGACACCGCCACCGTCGATGTCGACGAAACCGGCAAGGTGGTGATTCAGTCTGAGCAGAAGCGAGAGCTGATCTCTGCTGAGAGCTAGTCCCTAAATCATCCCCTGTCGATTGTGTTTCGAAAGAGTTTGTTGCTCAAGTGCTGTCTTTCTGCGGAAAGGCGGCACTTTATTTTCTCCCTTCAATCGGTTATTCAGTAGCCCCCTAGAGCCGCTATGCTGGCAAGACGATTTGAGAGGTTCCACCATGGGCGACGCCACTAACTGTGAGAAGTTAGCCGGGGTTTTCAATCGAGCTAGCCAGCAGGGCAAGAGCGCCTTTTGTAAAATGCTTTGGGGCAACCAGCCCGAAACTGTACAGGATCAGCTCAGGCCCCTGCTCAGCCAAGAGGCCATTGACGCCCTGCAGAGCGAAGACTAGCGCTGGGCGTTTCGTTCGACCTGTGTCAGCCATTCCCAGCCCTTGGATGGCAAGCCCTGGCTTGCGTTAGGTCACGCTTTGCGCCATTGGGGGCGTCCCTTGCTACAGTCGATAGGCAGATTAAGCAGCATCACAGCAGGAGCAGGCCCGTGGACCAGTGGCAGCAGGGAGAAACTATTGACCTAGAGATCACCGACTTGAGCAGCAGCGGTGATGGCATCGGCCGCTGGCAGGAGCGGGTGGTATTTGTCCCCGATACGGTGCCTGGTGACCTGGTGCGGGTGCGGCTGGTACAGGCCAAGCCGACCTTTGGCCGGGCCAAGGTCAGGCAGTTACTGACGCCGTCTCCCGATCGCATTCGGGCCGCCTGCATCGTGGCCGACAAGTGCGGCGGCTGCCAGTGGCAATCGATGAACTATGCAGCCCAGCTGAGGGCCAAACAGCAGCAGGTCGTAGACGCCTTCACCCGCATCGGCGGCTTTGCAGACCCAGGGATACTGCCAATCCTGCCCGCAGCAGACCCCCTGGCCTACCGCAACAAGGCCACCTTCCCCCTGGGGCGATCGCCCGAAGGCCAGGTCAAGGCGGGCTACTATCGCCAGGGCAGCCACAAACTGGTCAATCTCAACCAGTGCCCGGTGCAGGATGAACGGCTGAATCCGCTGCTGTCTGAGGTTAAGCGCGATATTCAGGAGCGGGGCTGGTCGGTCTATAACGAGACCAAGCACCAGGGGCGGCTGCGCCATCTGTCGTTGCGGGTGGGTCGCCGCACCGGGCAGCAGTTGCTCACCCTGGTTTCCACCGCGCCCAACCTCAAGGATATTGAATTGCAGGCCCAGGAGTGGCGCGATCGCTACCCTGCCCTGGTGGGCGTCTGCGTCAACCTCAACCCCGATAAAACCAACGCCATCTTTGGGGCCGAGACCCTGGTGATCGATGGGGTACCCTACATCGAAGAAGTCTTTGCCGACCTGCGGTTTCGCATCCACGCCACTACCTTCTTTCAGGTCAATACTGAGCAGGCTGAGCAGGTGTTGCAGGTGATTCTCGATGAGCTTCAGCTCACCGGCAGCGAAACCATCATCGACGCCTACTGCGGAGTGGGCACCCTCACTCTGCCCCTGGCCCAAAAGGCCCGGCGGGTGATGGGGCTCGAAGTTCAGACCGAGGCGGTGGCCCAGGGCCTGGCCAATGCCGGGCTGAACGGCATTGAGAACGTTGAGTTTCGGGCTGGAGATGTGGGTGCTCTGCTGATTGATGCGGCGGCCAGCCTCAGCGAGCCGCTGGATATTGTGGTGCTTGACCCGCCCCGCAAGGGCTGCGATCGCGCCGTGCTCGACGCCCTGATTGAACTTCGTCCGCCCCGCATCGTCTACATGAGCTGTGACCCCGCCACCCTGGCCCGCGATCTCAAGATTTTGCGCGACGAGGGCGGCTATACCCTGATCAAGGCCCAGCCCGCCGACTTCTTCCCCCAAACCCCCCATGTAGAATGCGTCGCATTTCTGGTAGCGTAAAAACCAGATTGGTTTAAAGGCGTCATTCTCAGCTCCTACAATCCTATGAAGTTCAGCACCATTGCCGACAAAATTCAGACTGCCGTTGCCTCCAGCCTGACCGCAAACCCCGGCCACGATCCTGACATTGCCGGCGTTATGGCGGTCGACCAGGCCTCGGCGGGTGCCCTGAGCTACATCGAGGGAGATAAGTTTGCGTCCTTTGTGGCGACGACCCAGGCCAGCGCTCTGATTTTGCCCCAAACCCCGACGTTGCAGGCTCAGGCCACCGAGCGAGGCCTTGCCTGGCTGAGCAGCCCAGACCCACGCCTGGCCTTTGCCCGCGCCATTGCGCTGTTTTATACCCCCTACCAGCCTGCCCCCGGCATTCATCCCACCGCCGTGATTGACCCCAGTGCTACCGTCGGCGACGGCGTTTCCCTGGGGGCGAATGTGGTGATTCAAGCGGGGGTGCGCTTGGGGAATGGGGTTTGTATACACCCCAACGTGGTGCTGTATCCAGGGGTGCGGGTGGGCGATCGCACGATGCTCCACGCCAACTGCGTCATCCACGAGCGCACCCAGATCGGCTCCGACTGCGCCATCCACAGCGGCGCGGTGGTGGGGGCTGAGGGCTTTGGCTTTGTGCCCACATCCCAGGGTTGGGAAAAAATGGAGCAGTCGGGCTATGTGGTCGTCGAAGACGGTGTGCGGGTGGGCAGCAACACCACCATTGATCGCCCCGCCGTGGGCACCACCCGCGTCGGTCGGGGCACCAAACTCGACAACCTGGTACACATTGCCCACGGCTGTCAGGTGGGGGAAGGGGTGGTGATGGCGGGACAGGTGGGCATGGCCGGGGGCGTCACCGTTGGCAATCGGGTGATTTTGGCGGGTCAGGTGGGCATTGCCAACCAGGCGGTGATCGGCGATGGGGCGATCGCCACCGCCAAAGCCGGCATCCACGGCGATGTCGCCCCCGGCGAAATTGTCACCGGCATGCCGGCCCTGCCCCACAAGGTCTTTCTCAAGGCCTCAGCGGTATACCGTCGCCTGCCCGAAATGTACAAAACCCTCCAGCGGCTGCAACGGCAGCTGCCCTAGGGCGGGGCGGGATGGTGGGTGGATGGGTGGTAGGCAGGCGATCGGTTGTTTTTCAGTTAGCTGGTTGCCATGGCTGTTGACCCCAAAGACCCCACCCCCGACATTCAGCTGGAGATTCGCCTGAGCCGTCCCTTCACCCTGGCCGATGCCATTGGTCAGGAAGCGGGCAACTTTATGAAAGGGGCATCGCCGATTCCTCGGCTGGTGCAGGCTAGACACGGCGCCCAGCAGGCGCTGAAAGCCGCCTTGACCGATCGCCCAGGGGCGCTCCAGCGGGTGCTCGAGCAGCGGCTCAATGACGACGACGCCCGCCTGAGCCAATACCTCGACACCCCCGCCGAGGCGGTAAAAGACCTGTTGGAAATGGTGCTGCGATCGCCCCAGACCTTCTACGAACTCGTGCGCCAGGCCGACGTTGTCTGGGGTCAAATCTACGACAGCCGACCTCACTTTCAGCAGCCCGGTCAGCCCCCCCACCCCGACGATGAATATACCCACGAGTCGGTGCGAGTAACCCTAGAGCAATGCCTCTATCGGCTTAACAACCCGCCCCCGCCGCCAGCCAAAACCGCTGCATCTGAACCAGAGGCGAACCTCAACCCATAAAAAATCCGCTGCGGCCAGCGACCACAGCGGCATGGAGCAAACGGAAAAGGTCTAAACCGCAAAGTCTGGGTCAATGCCGCGCCAGACCGCCACTAGCCGCCCCTGCACATCTACCAGCTCAGCCGGAAACTCCATTACCGGATAGTTGGGGTTGGCGGGTTTAAGCTGCACCTGGTTGCCCTGGCGATAAAACGACTTGAGGGTGGTGCCGCTTTCAACCCGAGCAGCCACGATAGTGCCCTCACGAATGCTCTGGGGGTCTTTGACCGGACGCATAATCACCACATCGCCGTCTTGAATCATGGCCTCGACCATGCTGTCTCCGGTGACCTTGAGAGCGTAGTCCCCAGACTGGATGGGCAATCCGTCCAGGTTGAGGCGCTCGACGGTATCGGTAAAGGCTTCGTTGACAAAACCAGCGGCAATAGTGCCGAGAATAGGCACACCGCGTAGGTCATCCCGAACTCGAATAGTGCGGGCCTTGCCCTCGCTCCACTCGATGTAGCCCTTATTTTTGAGGTGCTCTAGGCGACTTTGAATTGGGGCCGGTGACCGCAAATTCATCGCCCGCATCATTTGCCGAATGGAAGGGGAGTGTTGATTGGCTCGAATGTACTCCACTAGCCAGTCATAGAGCTCCTGTTGGGCAGTTGTTAGGGATTCCATAGGGGTTTAGCCACGGCTTCGATATTGTTTCACAGAACAAGTGTACCAACTGAGCGGAGATATGTCCACTTTGTCAACAAACATTTCAAGCAATAAATCAGGTGTCCAAAATCTGAACGCAAAAAAGGCCGCCCGGTGGCAGCCTTTTGATCAGCTGTTTAACTAGTTGCTAAGCCTAACTAGGCTTAAACTTGGAGGCTATTCTAACGGATGTATTCCTTCAGAATGCTGTTGCGGTTGGGGTGCCGCAGCTTGCGCAGGGCCTTGGCCTCGATTTGACGAATGCGCTCACGGGTCACGTTGAAAATCTGGCCAATTTCTTCCAGAGTCTTCATGCGGCCATCGTCTAGGCCGTAGCGCAGGCGCAGCACGTCACGCTCGCGGGGGCTGAGGGTGCCGAGCACGCTTTCAAGATCTTCCCGCAGCAGGCTCTTAGATACCTGATCCTCAGGGGTTTCACCGTCAGACTCAATAAAATCGCCCAGGCGAGAATCCTCTTCTTTACCAATGGGGGTCTCTAGGGAGATGGGTAGCTGAGCCGACTTGGCGATGAACCGCAGCTTCTCGATGGTCATTTCCATGCGAGTGGCGATTTCTTCTTCAGTGGGTTTGCGGCCTAGCTCCTGGGAGAGCAGCTTGGTGGTTTTCTTGATGCGAGAAATGGTCTCGTAGAGGTGCACCGGCAGGCGAATGGTGCGCGACTGATCGGCGATCGCCCGGGTAATGGCCTGACGAATCCACCAAGTGGCGTAGGTAGAGAACTTGTAGCCCTTCTCGTGGTCAAATTTCTCGGCGGCGCGAATCAGCCCTAGACTGCCCTCCTGGATCAAATCCTGGAAGGAGAGGCCCCGGTTCATATATTTCTTGGCGATGGAAACCACCAGACGCAGGTTTGACTGCACCATTTTGTCTTTGGCGCGGCGACCAATGTGCAGGCGGTGGCGGAATTTTGCCAGGCTGTAGTTTTCACCTTCGTCTTGGCTGATAGCAGCGGCCCACTCAATATCAGACGGCTCCCGCTCAAGGGAATCAATCAGCTCGTCTTGAATGCGCTCTAGCTTGAGCAGATCGGCAATCTTGCGGGCTAGCTCGATCTCTTCTTCAGCCCGCAGAAGGCGAATGCGGCCAATCTCTTGCAGGTAGAGACGAATAGAATCTTCGGTGTAGTGGTGCTTTTTAGTCTGAGCGCGGCGGCGGGTTACTTTCCCCTTCGGCGCTTTGTCGTCAGCGCCGGCCTCGTCATCTTGGGCAACAAAATTCTCGTCACTATCATTACCGTCGATCAGTAGATCGAGTTCGGTTTTGGGTTCGATGGTGCCGAGCAGATGATTTGCTTGGGTCATGCCGCGATCCTCGTGCTCCTTAAAATTGAAAGTCAAAGGCTGTGATCAGATTAACAGTTCCGTTAGATAGATGCCCACAGTTCCGAAAAAGTGCGGATCTTTATCTGTTGACCAAGTGCTAGTACTTAGTTCGCTAAGCTTTGGGTTCCATCGGTCTGGATCTGCTGACTTGGAGCTATCCGCCGCCTCTATCTAGAGGAATACATCAGCGGGGCCAAGGCTTTTCAATTTTAGCTGCAATATCAGGCGATGTACCACCCCAACTTTGCGAGACCGAGCTGTAATCGGCTGAAGTACCTAACCTTCGGGCAAAAAAACCGATATCAAAATTGATCAAACACCGCCCAAAAATCAGTAAAATAGAACTAATGAACTATAGTCATGGGGCGGTTTATCGTTTTGGGGCGGATAAGCCTGCTGTTTTCGTGGCGGCGTCTAGGGAAATGTGAGACACCAAAATAAATTGATTTTGCGGTCAGCCATTATCCCGAGAATCAATGACTTTGTAACAAATCCCTTACATTTCTCGGGCGATGCAGACAACCTCTCAGTAATTTTACGAGCTTAGGATCCAATCCTTGCTCGGATCCAAAAGTTTAAATCCTTTCTGCAAGGACGTTAGCTCCGGCGCTAATTGTGAGCTGTACAGCGGCTAGATTGGCTAAGCAGCCAGCGGTCTTCAACTTCGATGTCTTTGAGTTCAACGATGTCTTTAGGAGGTCTCCAGGCAAGAAAACACCACCAGGTAGGGGCGCAGAGCCTGCGTCCTTAGGAGACAGCAAAAACCTTGGGTATTTTCGTTGCCAGAATTGTCCTT
>JBBSLR010000101.1:0-8437 GCA_038255045.1 Phormidesmidales cyanobacterium | reverse complement strand
GCGCGATCGCTGGCGCTGGAGTTCAAGCAGGTGCCCAGTAAGAAAGCGGCCCGCGAGAAGTGGGCATCGGAGGCCAAGCAGCGCTACAGCCGCGAGTTCTCGCCCGATGGGCTGGTGGGGCCGGGGGTTTGCGGTGAGTTGGGTAGCGCCCTGGCCCTGGTCAAGCAGCAGGGATCACAGATTCAGCTATCGGCTACAGCAGGCTTTGAGCAGTTGAAAGACCTTATCAGCCAGCAGGGCCGGGTACAGGCTGACTTCGACGCGGCGGAGGTGGCCGCATTACGGGCCAACGGCATGAATCGCGGTGTGCAGCGGTTCCAGATTGAGGCGGAGGCCGAAGACTCTACCTACTTCCAACTGCGGCGGCTGCGCTCCCAGGCGGGCCAAGTCGAAGGCCCCCAGGGCACCTAGGCGATCGCCTTTTCCAGAGTTGTTTTTTGAAATTTGAGGTACTACCAATGGGACTGTTTGGTTGGCTAAAGCCTGAAGACGAAGAAGAAGACCGTAGCTTGATTGAGATCAGCAACGATAGTGGTGACCACTATGTTGCCGACATCCCCACCCAGGGCGTTAGGGAGACTGAGAAGGCTCTGCGAGATGCAGGCGTAGATCGAGACGATGATGAGCGGTTGGTGAATACCTACCAACCCAAACGGATTGTGGACAGCCGCGACTCTAAGCAACATCGCTATCGCTCTGAGCGGGTTGTGGATAAGGGCGAAGACCTGGAGGACTCCTACGACCGGGAAGATGTCTCCGACCTAGAGGATGACCCTAGCGACCGGGAAGACGATACCAGCGACTTTGAAGAATCAGAGCAACCAGCCACCTGGCGCTGGTGGTAATAGTCGTCAGAGTTAAAATGTGGGAGTATTCTTGTACTCCCACGCCGTCTTTATTTTGGAGGTCGTTATGACCTATTCACGCTCCAACCATCTCGAAAACATGGCCATCGACTATGAGCACGACGATGCCTATGCTGACCTTGAGATTGACCAGGCGGTGCTGGATGACATCGCCAGAACGAAGCTGATTCTCTCCGGTGACACTCAGACTGGGGTGCTAGAAGACTGTTCCTACCTCTCTGTAGACCCTCAGTACCAGGGGCATCTGTCACCAGGTCAACAGCGGCTCTATGATGTCCTGCGGTCTTGGCAGGAGGGCTCTGTTTACACCATCACCACCATTGGCAAGCTGGCTCACCTAATGGGCCTAAAGCATCCGATGGCCTGCGGGAAGCGCCTGGAGAATTTGCAGTCCCTGGGGGCGATCGTTGGATTGAGAATGCAGTAGCTGAGGGTGCCTGACAAGGAATTGGGGGCGATCGCATAACGGCGCGACCTCTCAATTTCTAATCCCCTATCGCTGGTGCAGGCGGTGGGGGATTTGTCGTTTCCGGGCATTCTATGGGCAACTGTCTGGGGTGCAGAATGAAAGACGTTCAACCGATTACGCCGACTACGGTTCGGCCTTTGCGAGTGCTAGGGGCGATCGCAGCTGGTGCCGTCCTGATCGTGGTCTTTACCTTCCTAGCTGCTGAGGGCTCCTATTACTACAAGTTCTTGCGGGCCGGTGGTATCAGGTGCGCCACAATGGAGCCGGACGGCACCACCACCCTGCTCTTTGGTGCAGAGAACTGCGGGTATTGATGGCCAAACTCGATTGCTGCGATCGCTGTGATTTCTACGCCCACAGCCTCTACATGGTCTGTGGTGTCCATCCCTGTGGTGTCGAGGGGGATAGCTGTCCTGACTTCAGCCCGGCCCCAGATGCGGTTACGGTGCCCGATGAGCCGCTGGCTTGGTATGGCGACCAATGGCAGCCAGAGGGAGCTAGCTACTACGGCGGTGAGCTAATTCTTGACCCGGTGAGGGTGCGATCGCTGGATGAGCAGGTTCAGCTACTGGACAGTCACCCACTGTTTACGGGTCGGTGCCCTGGTTGCGAGAGGCCGATCAAGGCGATCTCTGGCCAGGTGCATTACGACTGTGAGAATTGCGGCTGGGTAGACGACTCGCTGTAGGCAGAATCCTCGATGGGCGACCAACGCAGGGCGCTCTATTTTACGCCTCAAGAACCCGGCGCAAGGGTTTCACAAGCTGCGCCAGGCCGTTCTAGTGGTGCTTCGCATTTTTTCTTGGGCCTGCCTTGCCCTTGCGCCTAGTTTGATCGCTACCGGAGAGGGAAACCGCAGGCGTAGAAGGGCCGCGTAGCGTTGGTTCTTTCTATGCAGTCAGTTCCGTTTGAGTTCGTTCAGGGTTTGGCGGTTGAGTTCAGTGCGGTCGAGTGCTACTGGCGGGAGAGCGATCGCTCGTTTACGGGCTTTGTTGCTGAGGTGTGGTTCGCTCAGTTGCCGTCTGAGTTCGCGGCCAAGTGGGCGGCTGTGGTGGGTTACTCGGTGCTGGTGCGCTCGGTGTCCTCTGGGCCTGGGCGCTTTGCGGTGTCGGTTCCCTGCACGGTTCCTAGCGGCCAGGTGCAGCTGCTCGGTGGGCAGCGCGGCGGCAGGGTCCGCTGTCAGTTGGTGGGTTAGTTGTTGGGGGGCTTCGGCTCCCCTTTTTTGCGTTGGCGGAGGGGTGCGATCGCAGGCAAATTTAAAGAACTACGTTATTCTGGCTTGAAAAGTACATATGTTCTTGGGGCTGTCACTAATGTTTGAATGCGTTGTCCACGTTGAAATGCCCATTTATCCGGGAGAGGAGCGACGAATAGAGAGTTACCGGATTGCTTCATATGCTTTCGATCCTGGTTTGCAAGTGGAAGATAAGGTGCAAGTCAAGGATGCGTCTTTTTTTCAAAGCAAACGCAACGGTCAGCGAGTTAGATCTCTTCTACTAGAGCGATTTAGCTTCCAAGGCATTGTTAAAGAGAGAAGGAAAATTATTGAGCCAGATGCAGAGCTGGATAATGGAGAAGTTATAGATAAGCTGGTTCTATTAATTGTTCTAGAGATAGCTGACAAAGAGCAATTGCCTGAGATTGCAAAGATTATGAGAGAGTACGAAGAAAGCGCTCAGTCATAAAGATGAGGTAAGCGATCGCCCTTCATCTCCCCCAGAACAACACCCTCACTGGAGAAACACGGGCCGTGCTCTCGCACCGCCCTTACTCTTTGCCAACCTGCTTCACAGAGCCCCCGCCCCATGCCCCGCCGAGGGGACAGGCTGGCCAGCTTACCCTAGGTCTGCGATCGCACCTAGCAGACTTCCTCCATATCGTTGCTTGGCCTGCCCACCCTCCGCGCCAGAATCCCGGCCAGTAAGCCACCCCATGCAACCATCGGTCTGTTAGCCGCCACATTGACCGGGTCGCGGGGGTCTGCTTCGGTTCTAGACTTGCGACTACGCCCACAACCCCGCGAGGGGGCATGGAAAACGGGCGATCGCGCACACCAGTAGACCCCGGCTTCGCAGCGTTTCCCACACCCCCCCGCTCCCCGCGCCCAGGGTGGGCATTACCTATAAAAAGCTTCCTCCCGCCCCCACCCCCCGCCCACCCACCCCAGAGGCTCCACAGAGGTAGAGAGAGTGCCCCCGGTGGCCCTTTGGGTGGCTGTGGCCTGTCCTACGGCCCCTTGGCCAGCCGTCCGGTAGGGTGTGCCCCTCGTAGCGGTTCCGGTCGGTGGTTTTGGGGTGTAGTTGCCGCATGTCTCCCGCTCGATCCGGGTTGACGTTCCCAGCTCTGCTTCAGCGCTTATCAGGCTGTCCTGGCTGGCTGGTCAGCGGCTAGGCATTGCCCGCCCCGTGGCCTTTGGGGTGGGTGGGTTGCCGTTTCGCTCAGGTTTGCGTCTGCTGCCGTTGCTCTGCTGCTGCTGCCCTTGCGCCCCTGGGCAGCTCTCGCATTTACTCCGGTCGGTTTCCGCCTGGGTGGTGGCTGGCTTGGCTTGCCCTGCGCCGTCTTAGCTGAGGTGTCGCCCCCAGCGGGCACGTTTCCTGCTTTCCCCTTGTTTCTGGCTTGCGCCGTTGTTTCCCGGTTCCTGCCGTCTGTATAGCCCCTTCGCGTCTTACGGGCTGCTTCAGCCCCCTTGCCTGTTCTTATTGTCAGCTATTTTTAGTCGATTGTCAACTATTTTTAGTTTAAGATCGGCATAGAGTTAGAGGCTGTTTTATGAGTGCTGCTGCGGTTGTTGCTGGTTTTTCCTGTGTCGGGTTCTCGGGTTCCCGCCGCCCCTGCCCCGCGTCCCTTGCGGCCTGTGGTTGGTTGGCTGGGGTTGTGGCTCCTGGGGCTGTGGTGGTCACGGGCTGCGCCCCTGGCATCGACTACGCCGCCCGCCTGCACTTCCCAGCAGCTAAGGTTTTCCGAGCTTCTAGCTTTGGTTCTGGCCGGGGTGCATTTGCGGCCCGGTCTGTGGCCTGTGTGCGGGCTGTAGCTGCTGCTGGTGGCCTTTGGGCAGCGTTCCCCGCTACCCCCTGCCCTGCTGCCCTAGTGCCCTCTGCCAAGTCTTCTAAGTGCTTCTGCGGCACGGGTTCAGGTACTTGGGCGAGTTTGGCTTTTGCGGTGGGCCTGAGCCTGCCCTGCCTGGTGTTTTTACCCCCTGGGGTGCTGCCTCCGGTGGGCTGGGGGTTGCGGCCCACCGGAGGCGGCTGGTTCCACGCGGCCCCCACCGAGATCCAACAAAGCCTGTTTTAGGGTTGTAGTCCAAATGTATTAAAACTTGTGTTGAATCAGCTATTTTTAGTTGAATAATCAGCTATAATTAGTTTATTGAGTTCAGCCGGGTTCCATGGTCACAGCCTTTAACATCCTCTATTCCACCGCCGCTGTTCGTCGCCTGCTGGGGTTGCAGTCATCGGCTCAGGTTCAGATCCGCGAGTTCTTCAGAGTCATCTGGGTTTGGGTCAAGGGTAAGCGCCCGACATTCATTGGCAAGGCAGTATTTAAAGCCCATTTTGCAGAATGGCGCAAGGCTCAAGCCCGTGGATTGAAAGTGACCGAGCGGTTAGACCGCCCCAACGCCTACACCGTTCGCAACGAGTACAAAGAGTCAACCTACATCGTTGAAACCCGCGCTGATGGGGTCTTCTGCGAGTGCAAAGACTTTAGCAACCAACTCACGTTCTTAGGCCGAGGCTGCTGCAAACACGGCTACGCCGTTCTAAATGGCCTGGGCTTTGGTTCCCTCTATGAGTACATCCAGGCTCAAAAAGTTATCCCATTCCCGAGAGCAGCCGAGGCACCCGCCGCCTACGCCGCTTAACTAGCCGCCCTGGGCATGGCGTTAAAAGGCCCCCGTGACGACCACACGGTTTATTCACCCAGAACAAAAGGAAAAATCACCATGACTACTTCTTGGCACCGTGGCACCGCAATCGTAATTCAACCCGGCATGACCGTTGACGACCAACTTAAAGCGGCTCATCTGGATTGGGAAGTAAAGCTGTCATCAGTTTTCTATGGGCTTGAGAAGGAACACAAAGCCCCTGTGTTTGCTGCCTACCGTAGCGACAACAACGCATTTTTTGACATCTACACTAAGCGTAAACCTTGGCAGAATGCGGAAATTGTGGAAACTTTCAACCGCTTCTGTGATCGTGCCAACCTGCCTATGACCCATATAGGTAGCTTAGATCAGGGCAAAGTTATCTATGCAGCCGCCAGACTGCCTCAAGAGATTGCCCCAGCTCAATCAACCAGCGATTTAACAGAAGCCTATCTAATGCTTGAAGACTCCCACGCTAACGGGCATGGGTTGCAGGTTTGGCTGTATCTCAACCGCCTGGTTTGCACCAATGGCATGCGCCGCCCGGTTCGGAGTGCCCAGGACGTAACAGCCTTAATCGAAGGTCGAGCCAAAACACGGGACATTTACGGCAGATCGGTTAAAGATGGCCTAAAAGTAATTGCCCACGTTGGGGAGTTCAACAGCGAACGCATCGAGGCAATCTTGCAGTCTGCGATCGCAACAGTTGAGCTAGAGCAAGAAACTACGACCCAGCTTGCAGGAGTAGGCATCGACAAAGCCGAGGCAACCATGCAGCTGATCGCCGCCTTTGGTGAACCTGGCCAGCCGGTTGAAGAACAGCCCCGCATCGTCCAAACCTGCCTAAAGCTCTTTAACGGTTTGGGCAAAGGCTCAAGTGAGCTATCGGCCTACAACACAGCCTATGGTCTGCTGCATAGCGTGACCGAGTACTACAACCATCACGCCGTTAAGCGCGGCACTGTGGCCCAGCAGTTTCAATCCATTCTCAGCGGCAACCGAGCCAAGCAAATGCAGAAGTTTGAGCGCCAGGTGGTTAGCTGCTACCTCAGCTAACCCGCCGCCCTGGGCATGGCGTTAAAAGGCTCAGTTTGGCCCCCTGCCTCTACGACCAAGTTTCAGCAGGGGGTGTAATCCCCAGAACAAGAGGATCTGTCCATGATTGTACGTGAACCGTTTGAAGTGGCCTATTTGAACGACCAGGCCCGGCGCGAGACAGCCGAAGACCAACGAGCAGAAGCCTGGGGGCTAGATGTCCTCGACCTCGAAGCAATGGTCAAACATTGGGGCACCAAAGCAGTCCTAACCGAACTAGCCGCCATCCACGAACGGGTACACCCCGATGGCTCCAAAGTGCTGTGGAGTGTGCCCAGCAATGCTTACATCGCAGGCGGCTACGACGACCCCAACCCCTGTCGTTGCGACGAGTTTTAGCACCTCTGGCCGGGGCAGAGCCTATCTGCCCCCGTGACCGACCACACGGGATATACCCCAGAACAGCCAAGGATTTCACCATGTTTCAAAAAGCGACCAAGACCCAAGCCCGCCTACGGTTTGCCCTGTGCGGCCCCAGTGGTTCAGGGAAGACCTACAGCGCCCTAAAGATTGCCCGCCACCTAGGCAAGACCGTTGCTGTGATTGACACCGAGCACGGCAGCGCCAGCAAATACGCCGACCTGTTTGATTTTGATGTGTGCAACCTGGTGGACTTTCACCCTGGCAAGTACATGGAAGCCATCAAAGCGGCTGGGCAGGCTGGGTATGACGTGATTCTGATTGATAGCCTCACCCACGCCTGGTTTGCCGAGCTAGACCTGGCCGGGAAGAGTTTCGATGGCTGGAAGAACGTTCGGCCCCTAGAGCGTGCCCTGATTGATGCCATGCTAGCCAGCCCCGCCCATATCATCGCCACCATGCGCACGAAGACTGAATGGGTGCTGGAAGAATACGTCAACAAGGCCGGTAAAACCTGCGTTGCGCCTAAAAAGGTTGGTACTGCCCCCATTCAGGCCAGCGGTATTGAGTATGAATTTGACCTGGCCGGGGAAATTGACCTCAACCACCTGCTAACTATCTCTAAAAGCCGTTGCCCTGAGCTGAGCAATACCACCCACCTGAACCCAGGCCAAGAGCTAGCCGAAACCATGCTGGGATGGTTAACCGATGGTGTACCCGCCCCCGAAACCGCACTAGAGAAAGGCCAACGAATTAGAGTAGCCCGCGAGGCTGTGGGCATGAGTGCAGACGAGGTAAAGCTGATGATGGAGGCCGAGTTTAACCGCACCAGCCCCGCCCAGCTCACCTCAGAAGACTGCGATCGCCTGATCGCCCTGATTGAAGCTGTCAGTTCTGCCCAATCGGCCTAGTCCCAAAGCCCTGGCCCCCGCCAGGGCACCCCCGCAGCTGAACTCAGACCAATGGAACGCCAAGCCTGGAGCTAAAAGCAGCTTTGATTAGCTGAATCAATCTCCTAAAGCCCTATGTATACGGGACTTTTGATCAACTAATCCGCTAAAATTAGCTGCTGATGTTGCGACTATATGTTGTGGAAACCGGAAGCCCTAGCGCTGTATTGGAAGCGATTAAAGCCAGAGCGATCGCCCGGTGGGGTGATGATTGGCTGCTGGAGATTGTGCGGGAGTACGTTCGGTTAGCCAACTCCCAAGGGGACACCAAAGCCACCGTCAACAACCGCAAATCCCAGATACAGAGAGCGTTTGAGGTAGGGAGCTGCCGGTTAGATACCGCGATGCTGTTGGCCGAGGCCGTGGGCTGTCACTTCCAAATGGTTTGTACTGAGGTGCAGGTGACTAAGTTTTGAGTTTACGCCTTAGTTTCGTCTGGTGCTGCTGTCTCTAACTGCCTCATTCGCCAGATACCCTCTCCTCCTCTTCTTCTTCTCTCTTCATCTCCCCCAGAACAGCGAACGGAGCACCCTGGGGAGCCTCTATCACTGGAGCGGAGCGGAAGTGATACGCTTCGCCAGGTGCGGAGAGAGCGACGCTAGAGCAGATCCCCCCGCTGATGTAGTGGGGTTTGTTTTGTGAGGTAACTTTTCACCTTGCGAACCTTTAAGAATTAAGGCCGTTTGCAACGGCGGACGGTGATCCGTCATCCAAAATCGCTGTTACGATAGCGCACATCTGTGCCGTATTTAGATCATGAATATGAAGGAAGTTCTAGACGAACGCTTTGGGGATCTGGGCATTACCAAGTATGAGCTAACCCGTAGAATCCTTG
>JBBSLR010000100.1:0-8447 GCA_038255045.1 Phormidesmidales cyanobacterium | reverse complement strand
TAGACGGATGTCCGGGCTACGCCCCTGCTTTTCTGCGCTTAAAGCCCTCTTCGAGCAGTTTTTCAGGCTAGAGGTGTTCGATTTCCCCAAAATGCATCGATATGGATCCTTTTCATGAATCAAATAGGATTGCTATAGCAAGATTGATAATGATGAGAACATCAAAACCGTTGCCATGTAGGCATTTCAGCCATCCTGGTGTAGCTCATAATTATGAAAACCGTTGTAACCCGCCGTAGACAAACTGTTGCACCCAACAAATAACTTCTCAACAGTCGGGTGCATGAGCGTTGTTGTACCGAGATCACCAACAGCCCCTAGACTGCGATCGCCGAAGGTGCCTCCACGGGTGCCATAGATGTCCCAATTCGGTGACGGTTATGGGGTAGCCCAAAATTGATCTCTGGACCTGCGGGCACAATCCGAGTGGGATTCAGCTCTGGCAATCCTGCGTAATAGAGCCGTTTAATGTGGTCAACATCACAAACAATGTGAACATCAGGATATTGATACAACTCTCGGCAATAGTTCCAGAGATTCGGAAAGTCTACTAACCTTTTCAAGCTGCACTTGAATAATCCGTAGTAAGCCAAATCAAATCTAAAGAGTGTCGTAAATAAACACCAATCTGCCAGGGTAATTTGGTTGCCGCAGAGATACCGCTGATTTGCCAATATATTTTCCCACGCTTCTAATGCTTGAAATAATTCCGTGACTGCCATGTCATAGGCAACCTGGGAAGCTGCGAAGCCAGAGCGATATACTCCATTGTTGATTGGTTGATAGATTTCATCAAGAACTTGATCAACCTCTTGCCGTAATGCTTGTGGATAAAAGTCGATAGACTTTGCTCCCAATACATCAAATTCTGAATTGAACATTTGAATGATTTGGCGAGACTCATTATTAACAATCCGATTCGTTTGCTTATCCCATAACACAGGCACCGTAACCCGTCCGGTGTAGGTTGGATCAGACTTGATATACACCTGCCACAAATAGTCTGCCTGGTTAACCGGGTCACGAACACATCCTGAATCGTCTGAAAATTGCCAGCCCTGTTCGCTGATGACTGGATCGACAATCGACAATCCAATGATATTTTCAAGACCTTTCAGCTTCCACAACAATGCTGTCCGATGCGCCCAAGGACAACCCAAGGAAATGTAGAGGTGATAGCGCCCACGTTCAGCCCTAAATCCACTCGACCCATCCGCAGTGATCCAGTGATGAAACTGCGTGGACATCCGCTGAAATTGACCTTTTTCATTCTGTTCTGTCCATTGTTCTGTCCATTGACCATTTACTAACTGACCCAGTGCCATGATGCGATTCCTCCTGTTTCAAACGTGATTAGATGAATGCGTAAGCTGCCATGCTGAAAACACCATAGGTGTAGCTACGATGAAGCTGGGTTCCTTTGGCATTCGCTCCTCCAGCTCCCAATGCCACAAACAAAGGCAATAAATGCTCTTCCGAAGGATGGTTCTCTTGTGCATAGGGTGCAAGAGAACGATACTGCATCAAGGCGCTCCAGTCTCCTTGCTCAATCGTTTCTACAAGCCATTGATCAAACTGTTGCACCCACGATGGCGGTGGTGCCTCATAATGTTCGCCAAAAGCATAGAGATTGTGTGTTGCACTACCACTGCCGATGATCAGTACACCCTCCTGTCGTAATGGTTTTAATGCTTGTCCCAGTTGCCAATGATGCAATGGGTCACGGTGGTATTGAATGGATAGTTGGGTAATTGGAACATCAGCCGCTGGATACGCCAGAATCAGGGGTGTCCAGGTGCCATGATCCAGCCCCCGCGAGGAGTGAGTATTACAGTTGATGCCCGCCTGTTTGAGTAGGGTTACGACTCGATCGGCAAGATCGGGGGCACCAGGAGCAGGATAGCTGAGTTGATACAGTGCTTCAGGAAACCCAGAGAAGTCGTGGATTGTTTTGGGGTGTAGTGCAGTACTGACCATTGGTGGGTCAGAATGCCAGTGAGCAGAGATAACTAAAATCGCTCTTGGTTTGGGAAAGTGTTGATGGAGCGATCGCAGAAAGTCTGTCACTGCCCCCTCTCGGATAGGTAAATCCGGTGCTCCGTGGGATAAAAAGATCGCAGGTAGGGTGTTCATGAACGCAACTGAATGCAAAAAAGTTTACTGATTACGGGCGTTTACGGTGCAAAATTGAACCGATTGCCAACGCGCCATCCCCAAGGAGAAATTGCACCAGACAAGCGATCGCAAACAATGCTGGAAATTCCCAACCGCCGCCTTTGTTCGTGAACAGCCACCCGTTGGCACCATGTCCTTTGAACGTGGCAACTAGCAAAATGGGAAACAAAACCAAAGCGACCCAGCGCGTGTAAAACCCTGCAATTAAAAGCACTCCTCCCACAATTTCAGCCAGTGCTACAGGCGTTGCCATGAAACCGGGAAGACCAACACTTTCAAAAAATTGCGCGGTTCCTGGTAACGTGAAGGCAAAAATCTTCAGCAGCCCATGCGCCAAAAATAAGGCCCCCAAACTGACCCTCAGCACCAGAATGGCATAGGGCGCGGTCTCCAAATCAATCACAGGTTTTGCCAATCGCTGAACGCGAGATTGGGGAAAAGCCGTAGCCGCATCACGGATCGTAATTTTCATGGATTTATCCTCAACAAGACATTTCTAGTTAGAACTATTGGACAAAAAGCGGATCTGCGATCGCTTTACTTCGAGATCTCAACAACTTTAGGAACTGGAAGTTCCAATGCTAAAGGCTGGAACGGTGTGCCTTGATGGCTGCCATCGCAGTAGGGAAAATTCTTAGCTAACCCACAGCTACAAATCCAGTGGGTTCCAGCATCCAAATGAACGGTGACCGAGGAACTTGATTGAGACATTTTTTGCTCTCCACGCCAAGCGATTAGGACAGTTCTAACTAGAATCTTATTCCATAACCATAATTCCTATCCATCAGGCTGTCAAGAGAATCTAGGAAATCATTTCTGGAAAGCCTGTCTCAACCGCCCCAGTAAAACTTTGAGCAGTTCTAACTCTGATGGATCGAGTTTCTCAAATTGCCCTTTGAGATGAGAAATATGGGCTGGAAATACCTGCTCAAAAACTTGCTGTCCACTTGGCGTTAGTTGCACAATCACACTACGGCGATTGTTAGTGGGAGTTTCTCGGACAACTAACTGTTTCTGGATCAGGCGATCAATGACTCCGGTCAAAGTTCCCTTCGTAATCAAGGTTTTCTCGCCAATTTCTCCCATACTCATCCCATTCATATTGCCCAGCGTTGAAATCACATCAAACTGGGCGGGGGTTAAATTAAATTGCCGAATATGCGCTTCAGAGTCAGCAGAGAATGATTGATACGCCCTAACCAGTTCCTTCATTGTGGGGATGAAAGACTCTTTTGCCGCATGAATGGTTGATTTTTCGGGGATGATAGACATTCGAAGTACGGAATAGAACTATTCTAGTTAGTCTCATATTACACAGCCCAGTCACCTGCCATCCAATACTTTTTTAGGAGATCCCGCCCGGCACCCTGATTAGCGATGCAACAACTTTACTGGAGAGAAAGTTTCCATATTTCCTTTCCATATATTGTGTCCCCGTCGAGGTAGATAGCCGGATAGCCAGAAACTTTCCATATGTTCTATTTAGTACATGTAGGCCAAGGGTTCTGGGCGATCGCACCATCAAAGCGGCAATGTTCAGCCACTGTTGTCATTGAACGCTGAGGCCCCTATCTAGCCTGGGCTAGGATACCGCCGCACCTGGTACTCCCGCGAGTCAATCATGCGGTGGGAGAAATTGGCAGCTTCATCAAACTGCTCCTGCACGGCGTCTAAAACATCCTGGGGAATCGCCTTCCACTGCTCGCGGGTCTGCCAGCGAATGACCACTGCCACCTGATCGAGCAAGTCGGGCGAAATCCACACCTCTTTGGCGATAAAGCCGGGGTACTGGCTCAGGGCCGCTGTCCAGATTTCTTTGTCGAGGCGAATGAAGGTTTCGCGGCTGTCGGGGTCGATCGCAAAGGTGAGCCACTCAATGACCATGCTCAGTAACCATTTAAGATGCTTCCTCGGTGAGACGGGCAATTTGGGCTGCGAAGTAGTCTTGGCGGGTGCCCAGCACCCGCGCCAGCACCAGCCCTTCGCGGTAGGCGGCAAGGGCCGAGGGGGTAGCCCCGAGCTGCTCATGTACCTGGCCCAGCTGGTCGTAGGCGGCCATCATGCCGTAGGCGCTGTGGGCCTGCTGAGAGACCAGCAAGAGCTGTTCGTAAAGGTAGATCACGTCGGCCTGGCGACCTAGGGTTTGGTAGATCTCGGCCAGGTCGTCAATGGCGTTGGCGGCGACCTCGAGCTGGCCCTGGTCGATGGCGTTGCTGTAGGCGACCTGGTACTGGCGGGCGGCGGTGTCGAGGTCGCCCAGGGTGCGGTAGTTGTGGGCAATCTGGTGCTGCAGGGGGGCGATCTGGGGCCAGCGGGCTGCGTCGGCTTGGTAGAGGGTCAAGAGACGCTGCTGGAGGGCGATCGCCCCCTCAAATTCCTGGGCCTGCTCCAGGTTGTCGGCCTGCCGCCCCAGGTAGCGAATCTCGTCGTCGCGCAGGCCATTGCCCTCGGCCAGAGCCACCAGCTCACCGTAGACCTGGGCCGCCTCAGGAAAGTTAAACCAGTCGGCCCACAGCTCGGCCAGGGTTTCTAGCTGCCGACGCTGATCGGCGCGATCGCCCGTCTGCAGGGCGGCATCGGCCAGGGCGCGGTGAATCTCGGCGGCGGCCTCCACAGCGCCCAAAACCACGTAGGTGGCGGCCATGCCCTCTAGGCGATCGCGGTCGACCGGCAAAGCCAGCTCAGCGCGAATTTCGTCGAGCCGCACGGTGTAGAGCTGGAGGTCTTGGGTGGCGGTGCGATCGCGCAGCACCCGCCCCACCCGATCAATGGCCGCCAGCTCTGGCTCAATGCCCAGCAGACGGCGCAGACGAATCTCCCGCCGCCAGAGCTGGCGGGCATCGGCTAGCTCCCCGGCCTGATCTAGGGCGGCGGCCTCTAGGGCCAGCTGGTCGAGGGCTTGCTCTAGATCGTACAGCTCTAGCGGGCTAAGGGGGCGCGGCACGGGCGGGGTGGGCAGCAGCGGGTCGCGGGGCTGATCTTGCAGCGGGTCGGCCAAAAAAGGAAACCGCAGCTCTGGGCGCAGCACCTGGGCCAAGGCTACGGGGGCCAAAGCTAAGGGGGCAACGCCGCAGACAAGGGCGATCGCCACCGAAAGCGCTACCGAGAGCGCCCCCCATGGCTGCACTAATCGCCGCACCAGCGATATCGCCACCTGCCCGGTAGAAACCTGCCTGATTGAAACCTGATTAATAGAAAACTGACGGGGCAACGGTCTCTCCTACATCTGCACCATCATCATAAACGCCGCCCGACAAACGCCACTAGCGCCCTAATGTGACAACCCCTTAACATCTACCAAAGGCTCACCATAGAGAGAGCCTTCATCCTGTAATCTGAAGATTCGGTGACGGTTAAACCGCCCTGTCTACAGATTTTTTTGCCCACTCGCAAGCCTTGTTTTCAGACTATGCACTCCACCGCATCCCCCACTGTTTCCACTCTCCAGCGCACCGTTCGGATCGTGTCTCGCAAGAGCCAGCTGGCGCTGATTCAAACCCACTGGGTGCGCGATGAGCTGCAAAGCCACTTCCCCGAGCTGGGTTTTGATATCGTCACCATGGAAACCCAGGGCGACAAGGTGCTCGACGTGTCGCTCTCGAAAATTGGCGATAAGGGGCTGTTTACTCAAGAGCTAGAAGACACCATGCTGCGGGGCGACAGCGACTTTGCGGTGCACTCCCTCAAAGACCTGCCCACCCGCCTGCCCGAGGGGCTGATGCTGGGCTGCATCACCAAGCGCGAAGACCCCGCCGACGCCCTGGTGGTGCACGCAAAGAACAAAGATAAAACCCTCGCTACCCTACCCGAGGGCGCGGTGATTGGCACCTCGTCGCTGCGACGGCTGGCCCAGCTGCGCCACCATTACCCCCACCTCAGCTTCAAAGACATTCGCGGCAACCTCAACACCCGGCTGCGCAAGCTCGACGAGGGCGGCTACGACGGCATTATTTTGGCGGCGGCGGGGCTGCAAAGAATGGCGATGGGCGATCGCATCCACGAAATTCTGCCCCCCGAGATTTCGCTCCACGCCGTGGGTCAGGGTGCCCTGGGCATCGAGTGCCGCACTGGCGATGCCGAAATTCTTCAGCTGCTCAGCGTGCTTTCCCACGGCCCCACCACCGCCCGCTGTCTGGCCGAACGGGCCTTTTTGCGTGAGCTAGAGGGGGGCTGTCAGGTGCCCATCGGCGTTAACACAACCCTAGAAGGCGACGAGCTGATTTTGACTGGCCTAGTGGCCAGCCTCGACGGTCAGCGGGTGATTAAAAACACCGTGCAGGGGCCAACCGCCAAGGCCGAAGCCCTGGGCGTAGAGCTGGCCCAGCACCTGCGCAGTGAGGGTGCCCAGGCAATCTTAGATGAGATTACCGCCGCCAGCCGATCCTAGGGCTGGGCTGTGCCGTTGCCTGCCTAGGCGACATTCAGGCCGCCGGTTCAAAGGCGACACCTGCAAAGGCCACACCTGCAAAAGCTACCTTACCCAGAGACCCTGAACCGGTGCCTGGGTAAGGTAGCCAGTTTAAAAAGCGGCTCGCTTTTCCCAGCCAAACTAAAGAAAAGCCTAAAATCCTCGAAAGCAGCTTTTGTGTGTGGCCAAAGCGCTAAGCCATCGGTCACAATAGGCTCAAGATTGGCCGGGCGTAGGTGCTGCCCCGACTTGTCTTCCTCCCTTGCCCAGGATGGTATTACCGCAATGTCAACGTCTCCCTTTTCCCGGCTGCTGTCTGTGGTGCGCCCCGCGGTGCAGGGCTTAGCCCTGGCTGCCTTAGCCACCGTAGCCGCCGAGGCATCTCTAGCCGCTATAGAATTGACCGAGCTTGAAGACAGTCCCAAGGTTGTCATCGACGAAGCCTGGCAAATCATCAACCGAGAATATGTAGACGGCAGCTTTAACCAGACCGACTGGCAGGCGACTCGCCAAGACCTGCTGGGGCGCGAGTATAGCTCCCAAGAAGCGGCCTACACCGCGCTGCGGGCGGCGCTGCGACGGCTCAATGACCCCTACACCCGGTTTCTATCTCCCGCAGAATATACCGACCTCACCGACCAGACCTCTGGGGAAGTGTCGGGCATTGGGGTGAGTCTAGAGCGCAACAGTCAGACCGGCGCAGTGCTGGTCATTGGCGTATCCTCCGGCTCACCAGCGGAGCGCTCTGGGGTAATAGTGGGCGATCGCATTTTGGTAGTCGATGGCCAGGGTACCGAGCGGCTCACCGTCGAAGGGGTACAACAGCAGCTGCGCGGCAGCGAGGGGTCTCAAGTCACCCTGACGGTTGCTCGTAATGGCGGCGCACCCCGCACCATCATTCTCACCCGCGCGGTGATGGAGCTGCCCACCGTGGAGTACTCCCAAAAAACCGTGGGCGGGCGACCCATTGGCTATATTCGCCTGATTGAGTTCAACGCCAATGCCTCTACCCAAATGGCCACAGCCATTCGCACCCTGAGCGAGGCCGGGGTCGAGGGGTTTGTGCTCGACCTGCGCGGTAACCCCGGCGGTCTGCTGATGTCCAGCATCGACATTAGCCGCATGTGGCTTCAGCATGGCCCGATTGTGCGCACCCTCGATCGCAGCGGCAACGACGAAGCCATCTCCGCCAACCGCACCGCCCTCACCAGCCTGCCCCTGACGGTGCTGGTCGATGGGCGATCGGCCAGCTCCAGCGAAATTTTGACCGGTGCTCTGCGAGACAATAACCGCGCCACCGTGGTGGGGGCCACCACCTTTGGCAAAGCCCTGGTGCAGTCGCTCCACGGTCTCACCGATGGCTCTGGCCTGACCGTCACCGTGGCCCACTACTACACCCCCAACGGCACCGACATCAGCACCAAGGGCATCACCCCCGATGTTCCCGTTGACCTGAGTGCTCAGCAGCGCCGTGAGCTGTTTGGCAACCCCGCTCTGCTGGGCACCGATGCCGATGCTCAGTATCTCCGCGCAGCCGAGGTGCTGGAGCAAACTATCTTAGCCAGCCAGGGCAGTCCTGCTACCGCAGGAGCCAGCCGCCTGGGTCGAGTAACTGCTGGAGAATAGCTTGGGTTAAAAGCCAGCTAGGCCTAGCCCAACGGCTTACCCCTGTTAAGGTGGCTGTCGAATACGGTAAAATCTCCAGAACAGTGATGATTTGCCAGTCTTCGGCTACGACCACCAGGGAGTGAACTCCCTGGCTGATCGCTCAAGTCTGCTAAAGCAGACTGGGGGAGTCGGCCCCCAATCCTCTTCAGAGGATTTCTGCTTGGAGCCTGGGACTTTCAGTCCTAGGCTCAGCGGC
>JBBSLR010000099.1:0-8452 GCA_038255045.1 Phormidesmidales cyanobacterium | reverse complement strand
CCTCACCACCTCATATCCCCGACCCCGCATCGCCATTGCCCAAGACGCCGCCTTCAGCTTCTACAACAACTACAACCTCGACATGCTCACTAGCCTAGGGGCTGACCTGGTGCCCTGGAGTCCGATCAACGATCACCAGCCCCCCGCTGACATCGACGGTTTCTACTTCGGCGGCGGCTTTCCAGAAATGTTTGCGGCTCAGCTGGCCGCCAACGAACCCCTGAGGCATCGGCTAAAAGCCCTGCTGGCCCAGGGCATGCCCGCCTATGCCGAGTGCGGCGGGCTGATGTATCTGGCCCATAGGCTGGTAGATCTGGCGGGCGATGCCTGGCCGATGGTGGGGCTGTTGCCCACCACTGTGCGCATGGCCAAACACCTCACCCTGGGCTATCGCCAGGCCACGTCAATGGCACCTAGCATCGTTTTACCCTGGGGCCAAACGGTCTGGGGGCACGAGTTCCACCGTTCCAATACCGATACTCTGCCGCACCAGCCGCTCTATCAGCTCAAGCGCTACGGGGCCGCCCAGCCCCACACAACGGAGGGATGGAGTCTGCACCAGGTTCACGCCTCTTACCTGCACCTGCACTGGGGCGGCTGCCCCGAGGTGGCCCAAGCTCTGGTGGCGGCATGCCGGCGAGATCGCCACCAAAATCGATCAGGTCTATCCTCTCAAGGGTGCTGCGGCTTCCCCTAAATCGGGGTGGCCGTCTGCCCTGATCAAGCGCGACAACGGCTTTAGGCCCTGGCTCCCAGGGCAATTAATGCTATGGTTAAACCTAGAGAGTTGTGTTGAGATATGGAGTCTACTCGTGGGTGAGCCGGTCCTCAGTGGCATTGTTCGAGGGTTGGTTGCTGTTACTCTGGCCGGGCTTTTTGTGGCTGCTTACATGCAGTATCGCCGGGGCAACCAGCTGGGCCTCTAGCTAGGGCAGCCGACAGCGAAACCACTAGCCAAATAGGCACTCCCCACAGCCGCCTCGGTCGAGGCGGCTGTTTTGATCGGTACGGGCATTAGCCTAGCCCGCAGCTGTCGCCAGGTTTCGTTGGCGGCACCGCCGCCGCAGGTGTAGATCTGCCCTAGGGGCGAGGCCCCCAGCTGGGCCAGTAGATCGTAGCCGCGCTGCTCAATGCGGGCGATGCCCACCAGCAGGCCGTGCAAAAAAGCGGCATCGTCCGCAGGGCGCGGCGTCAGGCGCGGGGCCAGATCGGGGTCGCTAACGGGGAAGCGCTCCCCCGGCTGCACCAGCGGGTAGTAGTCTAAATCAGTCGCCACAGTCGGGTCAATGCGCTGGCTCAGGGTGGCCAGTGCCCCCCGGTCAAAGAACGTTTCTAGCACGGCACCGCCGCTGTTTGAGGCCCCGCCCACCAGCCAGCGGCGGCCCAGGCGATGGCTGTAGATGCCGTACTCGCTGGCGTCTACCCGGCGATCACTCAGCAGTTTAATCACCAGAGTTGACCCCAGCGAAGTCACCCCATCCCCCGATGCCCTGGCCCCGCTGGCGAGAAACGCCGCAATGCTGTCGGTGGTGCCCGCCACGACCTGGCACCGGGGCGAGAGACCAAACCGCCGCGCTACGGCGGCGGTAATTTGCCCAACCACCTCCCCAGGGGCCAAAACCCGAGGCAGCAACCTGCTCCAGGGCTGCCCCAGCATCCAGTCTGGGTAGCACAGTGCGCCCACGTCGTAGCCCAGCTTGAGGCTGTTGTGGTAGTCGCTCACCCCCCACTGACCGTGGAGCTGGGCGCTGAGCCAGTCGGCCTGGTGGAGTAGATAGGTCGCTTGATGCCATACAGCGGCAGGCAATGTCTGGTGCCACCCCAGCAGCTTGGCCAGACTAGAGGTGGCGCTGGCGGCGGGGCTGGGGGCCGGGGCCAGGGTGCTGAGGGTCTCTAAAGATTCTTTACAAGCATAGTTATAGAGCAGCGGCGACGCCAGCACTTCCCCCGATTGGTTGCACAGCAGCACCGTAGCCGAGGTGCCGTCAATGGCCACTCGACCGACCCGCCCCCGCACCGCCTCCGGCATCGCCCCCAGCAGATCAAACAGCCCCTGCCGCCAGCAATCTGGGGCAGGCAGATCGAGATAGGCCGCTCGATAATCCCAACATAAATGCCGCTGGGGATCGACCACAGCGGCACGCACCCCAGAGGTGCCAAAGTCTATACCCAGCGATAGGAGAAGGGCGGTCACGCCGCCGCCCTTCTCCACACCATCCCTAGAGCCATGCTCAGAACCTTGTCTAGATGCTGACTTCGCTGATCGAACGGGTAATGTAGTCGAAGGGGTAGTCGACCACATTGGGGTCGGCTACGCCCGCCTCCTGCACCTTGGCTTTCACCAGGTCTTTCATCAGCTGAATGCCAATCACCGTGGGGGCAATGGGCACCCCTAGGGAGTTGTAGGTTTCGCGCAGGCCAGTGAGCACGCGCTCGTCGAGCACGTCGGGGTTGCCCGCCACCAGGGCATAGCTGCTGTAGCGCAGGTAGTAGTCCATATCGCGCAGGCAGGCGGCGTAGCGGCGGGTGGTGTAGGCATTGCCGCCGGGGCGAATTAGCTCAGGCACCTGGGCAAACAGGGTGATGCCCGCTTCTTTGACAATGCCAGCGGCGTTGGCGCTGATAATGGCCGCAGCTTTGATGCGATCGAGGCCGCTGTCAAAGTAGGACTTAATGGAGTCGAGGGCGCTGGTGTCGAGGTAGCGTCCGGTGTTGTCGTAGGTCTTAATTAACGTGGTGACAGCGTCCCGCATCGGTGGTTTCTCCCAACTCTCACTAGGCAAACAGCATTTTATAAACGGTGGCAGACTCTCGGCTGCCGCCCCCTGGCCAAAGGCTCGAACCTCTATAGATACCAGGTTTTATCTTCGAAGAAGTCTACCACGGGGGCTTCACCCCTGGGTTGCCTAGGCCCGCTAGAGCCAGGGCTTTATGAGTGAATTGTTACAAAACATCATGGACTGTCACGGGCTTTTGTTGGCTTTCTCTGAAAAAAGGTAGTAGATGATACAAAACAGGCGAACCCCTCTCCCTAGGATGATTCCGTAGTTGATGCTTGAATTGCCAGCGGTGTCGAAGTGCCTAGACTCGCGATGTCCATGGCGCAAGACTGATATGACAAGGCTTTGCCCGCAGCGGTGGAGTGGGTCGAAGACAGGGCATCACCCGTAAAATCGGTTCCCCCGACGGTTAAACGCTAAACGAGGCTAAGGAGTAGTTCATGGCAACCCCAGCAGACATCCTGAAATGGATTGAGGATGACGGCATTGAGTTAATCGATCTAAAATTTATTGACATGCCCGGCATCTGGCAGCACCTCACCCTGCACAAGAGCCAGATTGACGAGAGCAGCTTTACCGATGGGGTAGCCTTTGACGGCTCCAGCATTCGCGGCTGGAAGGCCATCAACGAGTCGGACATGATGATGGTGCCCGACCCCGACACGGCGTGGCTCGACCCCTTCATGGCAGAGCCGACCCTGAGCATGATCTGCACCATCAAAGAGCCTCGCACCGGGGAGCTGTATGCTCGCTGCCCGAGGGCGATCGCCACCAAGGCGATCGAATACCTCAAGTCCACCGGCATTGGCGACACCGCCTTCTTTGGCCCCGAAGCCGAGTTCTTCATCTTTGATGATGTGCGCTTCGACCAGACCGAGCACTCGGCCTACTACTACGTCGATAGCGTCGAGGGCCGCTGGAACACTGGTCGTGAAGAAAAAGATGATTTTGGTGTCAGCCGCAACCTGGGCTACAAACCCCGCTACAAAGAGGGCTACTTCCCTGTCGCCCCCACCGACACCTCCCAAGACATGCGCAGCGAAATGCTGCTGACCATGGCCAAGCTGGGCGTGCCCATCGAAAAGCACCACCACGAAGTAGCTACCGGCGGCCAGTGCGAGCTGGGTATTCGCTTTGGTCGGCTGATCGAAGCCGCCGACTGGCTGATGATCTACAAATACTGCATCAAAAACGTCGCCAAGAAGTGGGGCAAGACCGTCACCTTCATGCCCAAGCCCCTGTTTAACGACAACGGCTCTGGCATGCACACCCACCAGTCAATCTGGAACGGCGGTGAACCTCTGTTTGCGGGCGACCAGTACGCCGGGCTGAGCCAAATGGCCCTCTGGTACATCGGCGGCATTCTCAAGCACGCCCCCGCCCTGCTGGCGCTGACCAACCCCACCACCAACTCCTACAAGCGTCTGGTACCGGGCTTTGAAGCGCCGGTCAACCTGGCCTACTCCCAGGGCAACCGCTCTGCCTCCGTGCGCATTCCCCTCTCCGGCGATAACCCCAAGGCCAAGCGCCTAGAGTTCCGCTGCCCCGACGCTACCTCCAACCCCTACCTGGCCTTTGCGGCTATGCTCTGCGCCGGCATCGACGGCATCAAAAACCAGATTGACCCCGGCGACCCGCTGGATGTGGATATCTACGACCTCAGCCCCGAAGAGCTGGCGAAGATTCCCTCTACCCCTGGTTCGCTGCTCGACGCCCTCAAGGCTCTAGAAGCCGACCACAGCTTCTTGACCACCACTGGCGTGTTCACCGAAGACTTCATCAGCAACTGGATCGAGTACAAGCTCGACAACGAAGTCAACCCCATGCGCCTGCGGCCCCACCCCTACGAGCTAGCGCTCTATTACGACTGCTAAATTACGACTGTTAACACGGGTAGCCAGCCTCCTCTGGGGCAGGCTGTCTGCAAACATCTAAAAAGGAGGTTAGGTTTGAAAACCTAACCTCCTTTTTTTTGCTCAGGGGTCAATCTACCTTGCCGACACTGTTGGTCAACCTAAAGCGGAGGCTAAAACCCTGGCGTTACCCGATAATCACTGGGGCGATATCTAATGGGGTAAACCCAGTACAGAACAGGGTGGGTGATGGGCTAACTGCTTCACCAACGGGTGGTTAGCGGTGTGGCAGCCCAGCATCAGCACCTCGGCCTCTAATTCTTTGGCCACTGCGCTCAGCTCAGCGGCCACCGGGCCAATTCTAAGGTGGGCGTTGAGCGCCCCCCGCCACTCGCTGGCCAGACAGCGAGCCTGCCAGAGAATGCGATCGGCGTTGGCAATGGTTCTCGGGCGGCTTTTATCGACTACGTACACTACGTGCACCATGACTGGGTTGGGCCTGGCCAGACGAGTTTGGTGGGCTATGCACAACGCTAAATCTAGAGCCGCCTGGCTGTTGGCGGAGCCACTATACCCCACCACAAAGCTAATCACTTGACTGGCCGAATTGAGCGCTAAATTTGGCGGTTTTGTCGGTGCTTTTGTCGGTGCTTTGGGCCGGGCTAAAAGCACCATGCTCTGGGCTAAATCGGTGCGTTCGAGGGCTGCTTCGAGCCTCGTCATCATTGGCTTTAGCGAGTTATGCCCCGCTGAGGTCGATAGCGCATTGCCAACCGAAACTGACCGCCTGTGGGGGACGGTGGCGCGTGATTTGAGCTGCATAAGACCCTCCTGGAGCCTATTCAGGGACAGCAAACTAGCCGTGTTGCCACGACTTAGGACACTGAAACAATCAATGCATGGGTAAATGCTGACGGTTCAGTCTCTCTTCAATGCCGACGAGGTTAGCTGACGGGCTAGGGCTAAGAGATGCCCTTTTCCGATTACCCTCTAGCGGGTATTGAGAACTCGGAAATACGCCCCTTGACTGGTTCCCCCGCTCTAGGAACACAGAGTGTAGCTAGATTAGGCTGACTTATTTAACTCCTAAAGTGTAAAAGAGAAAATCTAAAAGTGTCAACAAAAGTCTTGCGTTATGTGACTAATTATTTCACTTTTATGTCGTTAAGTGATGTACTGGATTTTTTATTTGCTGAGTAATATTAGCGATAAAACCAACCCTTCTGTTAACTAATACTGTTGCTTCCAAAAAATGAGGACGAGCATTTAAGGCATCGCCCTAAAGACGTATTTCTAGCTTTCTATAAATAGCTTTGGGTGAGTTGGTTGAGCTGGGCTTTCTCGTCTTCAGCTAGTTCCCACCCCAAGGCTCCGGCATTTTGCGCGGCCTGGCGGGCGTTTTTGGCACCGGGAATGGGCAGCACATTGCCCTGGGCCACCAGCCAGTTGAGGGCGACCTGGGCGGGGGTGCGTTCTCTCTTTTCGCCAATGTCTTGCAGTGCCTGAATCACGGGCATGAGCTTAGTCAGCCCGCTCTGGCTAAAGCGGGGGTTGAGCCAGCGGGCACCAGCGGGTTTGAGGTTAGCCTCTGGGGTGTATTTGCCGGTCAGCAACCCCTGGGCCAGGGGGCTGTAGGCGAGAATCGTCACCCCTAACTCCCGCGCGGTGTCTACAACACCGTTGGCTTCGGGCTTGCGGTGTAGGAGAGAGTACTGCACCTGGTTTGCCGCCAGGGGCACCCCCTGTTCAGCCAGATCGGCATAGGCCTCGCGCATTTGTTTGGCCGAGTAGTTGCTCACCCCCACGGCGCCGATGCGGCCTCGCTTAACCTCGGCGGCTAGGGCCTGCATCAGGTCTTTTTGGCTGAGTAGAAAGTCTAGGGGCCAGTGCACCTGGTACAGCGCCACCGAGGCCACCTGGAGGCGATCGAGGCTGGCGGCTAGGGCATCGGCGACCGATTGCTTAGAAAAGCGCCAGGGCAGCGGAAAGTATTTGGTTGCCACCACTGCCGACTGGGGTGACGATGGGGGGCGCTGCTGCATGAAGCGGCCAATTAGGCGCTCTGACTCGCCCAGGCCATAGACCTCGGCGGTGTCGAATAGTGTCAGCCCCGCGTCGAGACAGGCGTCGAAGGCGGCGTGCAGGTCGCCTTCGACGTAGGCCTTGCCGTAGTCCCAAAAGAGGGAGTCGCCCCAGGCCCAGGTGCCTACTCCTAGGGCGGGTACGGTAGGGCCGTTGGGGCCGAGGGTGATGGTTTGCAGGTCGGCAGTGGGGGGCATGGGTAAAGCGTCCTTGGGGGTGGTGACGGCAAAAATGGGAGATCACTGCAATATTATAAACTTTGGTTAAAGGGCTTTCAGTATTCCCCAAGGCTAGGTTTTCTGAGGCCAGACTTTATAGCGTTTGCGAACGATAGCGTTTGTGAAAGAACATCGCTCGCGAAGGATGATTTCGACATCGCCGCCCTTTCAAAACTGCCCACTCTATCTAGCAGCCCATCTAGCAGCCCATCTAGCAGGATTTAGTTGTCTATGAATCGCCGTCGTTTGCTTCAGGCCGCTCTAGGTCTTTGTTTAGCCTGGCTGAGCTGGGCGATCGCCCCGACCCCGGCCCTGGCTCTAGGAGGCCCACAGATTCCGATTGGAGATCTAGCCCCGGAGTTTACGCTGCCGACCAACGCGGGCGATGGGGAGATTTCTTTGGCTGACTTTCGTGACCAGTGGGTGGTGCTGTATTTCTACCCCCGCGACTTTACTTCGGGCTGCACGGTTGAGGCCCAGCGGTTTGAGCGCGATATTGCCGAGTACCAGGCTCGTAACGCTCAAATTATTGGCATCAGCGCCGACAGTGTTGAGTCCCACGCCGAGTTTTGCGATGCCGAGGGGCTAGAGTTTCCGCTGCTCTCTGACTCCAAGGGCAAGGTGAGCAAGGCCTATGGGTCTTGGCTGGGGGCAATGTCGATGCGGCACACCTACATCATTGGCCCGGATGGCACCATGCAGGCGCGGTTTTTGGGGGTGCAGCCGGTGATCCACAGTCGGGAGGTGCTGGCCGAACTAGATGAGTTACAGGCAGCCTAGAGAGGTTTAGGGTGCAAGGCCCAAGGCCAAATCATAAACCCGAAACCGATTCCCCCTCGCAGCGGTGGGGCGATCGCACCCCAGGCCCTGTCTTGACCGCCGCAGCGCCAATCCCTTAGGCACAGCAGCAGCAAATATTGTGATCTATCCCACATTGCAGCTCAAAATTAGGCTTAGACCATGACAAGCCGTTGGGCCAGCGCGTTGAAATGGCCCTGGGGAAATAGAATCTAAACGGTGATAAAGTAATCAATCTTTCACTCGGGCTTTCGCTCGGGCCAACTCTATAGGGAAATGGGCGCATGAATTCGCTTGGACGGCATATTTTGGTGGAGTTTTTTGGCTGCTCTGCCGATATTCTCAACGACGTACCGCTGATTGAGAGCAGCATGGTGGGGGCCGCCGCCGACGCCGGGGCGACGGTGATCAGCTCGGTATTTCACCACTTTTCGCCCTTTGGGGTCTCGGGGGTGGTGGTAATTCAGGAGAGCCACCTGGCGATTCACACCTGGCCCGAGTACCGCTACGCGGCGGTGGACCTGTTCACCTGCGGCGACACCGTCAACCCCTGGATTTCGTTTGACAAGCTCAAGGTCGCCTTTAAGGCCGACTACGGCTCGGCCCTAGAGATGAACCGGGGCCAGCTCGAACTGCTGGAGCGCATTGACGTTGACCTGGGTGAACTGCGCGATGAGATCACCAATAAGCTAATCACCCCCAAGCAAAGCCGCAGCGTCTG
>JBBSLR010000098.1:0-8475 GCA_038255045.1 Phormidesmidales cyanobacterium | reverse complement strand
CTACTCATCACCCTGGTGATGAACCAGCTCAACCGCACTGTGCAGTTTAAGGAGCGCTAAGCCATGACCTCTGCAACCCCCGATTCCTTCTCCTCTGCTCGCCCCGATGCGATCGCCCTGGGGCCGGTGGCCTGGGCCAAAAAGAACCTGTTTAGCGACTGGTTCAATAGCCTGCTCACCGTGGTGATTGTGGCCACCTTTGGCTGGGGTCTCTTTCGCCTGGTGTCGTGGGCCTTGACCACCGCCCAGTGGGGGGTAATTCCCAACAACTTTGGCCTGTTTATGACCGGCACCTTTCCCTCGCGGCTGTATCCGCGTATTTGGGCGCTGCTGGCGATTATTTGCGGCCTGGCGGGGCTGTCGTGGGGGGTGCTGGGGCGCAATGTCTCGACGCTGTTTAGCCGCAGCGTGCTGATTGGCCTGGCCGTAGTGTGCGCCTTTATTGTGCTGTTTCCGCCCACTCGACCTAGCTCCCTCAAGCTGCTGCCGATAGTCGCTTTAGTTGCGGTGGCGGCGGCGGCAGGGCGGCAGGTGGCGCGCAAGTTTCCGGGGTTTGGCCAACTGCTCTCGTTGGCCTGGTTTTTGTCGTACTTTGTCGCCCTGTGGCTAATCGGCGGCGGCCTGGGCTTGACCCGTGTTTCCACTAACGAATGGGGCGGACTACTGCTGACCCTGTTCACGGCTATCAGCGGCATTGCCCTATGCTTTCCGCTGGGGCTGCTGCTGGCCCTGGGGCGGCGCAGCGCTCTGCCGATCGTGCGGTGGCTGTCTACGGCCTATATTGAGCTGGTGCGGGGGGTGCCCCTGGTGGCCCTGCTGTTCATGGGTCAGGTAATGATTCCGCTGTTTTTGCCCCTGGGGTCGCGGCCCGATCGCATTTTGCGGGCGATTATTGCCCTGGCTCTGTTTAGCGCCGCCTACCTGGCCGAAAACGTGCGGGCAGGGTTGCAGGCGGTGCCCCGGGGCCAAAACGAGGCCGCAGCCTCCCTGGGGCTAAATACCCCCATGACCCTGGGCTTCATCGTGCTGCCCCAGGCGCTAAAGATTGCCATTCCGGCGATCGTGGGGCAGTTTATTAGCCTGTTTCAAGACACCACGCTGCTGTCGATTGTGGGCTTGGCCGAGCTTTTGGGGATTGGCAAGTCAATTCTGGCGAATCCTACCTACCTGGGTCGCTATGCCGAAGTCTATCTATTTTTGGCGGTCATTTTCTGGTTCTTTTGCTATGCCATGTCGTTGGCCAGCCGCAAAATCGAGGAAAAGCTCAATACCGACCACTAAAAGGGCGCTTAAATATCTCTGCGTGTAACAGTTGACAGTCTGAAATCTCGAAACCTCCTAGGGTTAAGGCAAAATAGCATTATTCGCCTGTCATAAACCTCATCCAAGTCCAGCAGTGGAGTTCTGCCTGCGGGAAAACTACAGATCCCGAGCTGAACTTGGTATACAAGGTGCCTCAAGCTTTGTGATTTGTTGTTTGTGCGTCGTTAACAGCCTAACTGAAGGGCTGAATTTAAGAGGAAAACGTTCATGACACAGTTTCAGACGGAGCAGTCATCGGCTCAACACACGAGCACCGAGCCAGTCATCGTCGCCCGCGATGTAGAAAAGTGGTACGACAACGGTTTTCACGTGCTCAAGGGCGTCAGCATGACGGTCTACAAAGGCGAGGTGCTGGTGGTAATGGGGCCGTCTGGGTCGGGCAAATCGACCTTTATTCGCACCTTTAATGCTCTGGAACCCTACCAAAAGGGCAGCATTGAGGTCGATGGCATCACCATTTCCCACGACCTTAAAAATATCGAGGCCATCCGCCGCGAAGTGGGTATGGTGTTTCAGCAGTTCAACCTGTTTCCTCACCTGACGGTGCTGCAAAACGTCACCCTGGCCCCGATCTGGGTGCGCCGCTGGCCCAAGGCCAAGGCCCAAGAAGTGGCCATGCAGCTGCTAGAGCGGGTGGGCATTTTAGAACAGGCCCACAAGTTTCCGGGCCAGCTGTCGGGGGGCCAGCAGCAGCGGGTGGCGATCGCCCGTTCCCTAGCCATGCAGCCCAAGGTAATGCTGTTTGACGAACCCACCAGCGCCCTCGACCCCGAGATGGTGCGCGAGGTGCTCGACGTCATGCGCGGCCTAGCCGACTCAGGCATGACCATGGTGTGCGTCACCCACGAGGTGGGCTTTGCCCGCGAGGTGGCCGACCGCGTTGTGCTGATGGATGGCGGCTACCTGGTAGAAGAAAACACTCCCCAAGAGTTCTTCAATAACCCCCGCGAAGACCGCACCCAGAAATTCCTCTCCCAAATTTTGTAGCCTGGAGTTAGACGCCAAGCCCAGGAGCATGTCATGCAGTTAGAAAACTATTTCGAGTTTCTCTCAGAAGATGACATTCGCTTTCAAGGCCATCGACTGGGGATTGACACGGTTTTAGAGCCATTTTTAGAGGGTTTTTCTCCAGAGACTATTGCTCAGGACTACCCAGAGCTAGGGCTAGAGAAAATCTACGCCGCTATTACCTACTACTTTCATCGGCAGGCTGCCGTTGATGGCTACCTGCGTCGGTTAAACGAGCGGCGTGAGCACAGCTACCAACAGACGCTGACAAATCCTTCTGCCATGGCTGAGCGAATAAGAGCGCTAAAGGCTCATTCTGTATTTCTTTCACCTTCGTGAAAGTCAAGTTTTTGCTGGATGAAAATCTCACTCCTCGTCTTAAGACAGCTGTTTTACGGCTGAACCCAGCTATCGATATCCTACGCATTGGAGATCCGGGGACTCTATCCTTTGGCAGCCTTGACCCGGAGGTTTTGGTGTTTTTGGAGCGTTCGCAACGCTTGCTCATCACCGATAACCGCGTCAGTATGCCAGGTCATCTAGAAACTCACTGGTCAGCCAGTCGCCACCTCTACGGATTGCTGTGGGTTCGCCCGAAAACACCGACCCGCCTTCTGAGTCAAGAGCTGCGGTTGATTTGGGAAGCTACCCAGGCTGAAGAATGGATTGATGTTCTAGATTGGATTCCCTTTTGACATAGCATCTTGGGGGCACCTTCCCAATCCTCAGCAATCAACAGTCGCCCCCGGTGTAGGCAATGAAAGACTTGTAGCGATCGCCATTAACGAGTCTTGACAAACCCAGGACGCTATCAAAAGCAATCATAATAAAACTCAGGGCCAGGCCACAGTACTCGCCGGTTAGACTACTTGCATGGATATTCTCGAACAGCTTCGGCTCGACTACCAGCGGTTTCCCCACGACCAGAGCTACCATCTGTACGCCGACGATGTGTACTTTGAGGATCCACTAAATAAATTTCGCGGCGTCGATCGCTACCGGCGCATGATCGGCTTTATCAGCTGCTGGTTTAGAGATATTGATCTACAACTGCACAAGATTAACTACGCTAGCCCCAGCCAAATCGACACCCGCTGGACGCTGAGATGGATTGCTCCGGTGCCCTGGCAAGCGCCCATGCAAATTCCCGGTCGCAGCGAGCTAAGACTGGGGGAAGACGGCAAGATAATTTCCCATATCGATTATTGGGACTGCTCTCGCCTAGCCGTATTAGGGCAATTGTTTGGAAATAAGGGCTAAATTTGGTCGAGTCAACGCCTAGCTCTCGCAGGCGCTAGGCTAAGCGATTAGCCCCTAGCCCGGTGTCTACAGGTACTCGCGGCCCAGGTAGGGTTGCAGCACCTCGGGCACCCGCACCGAGCCGTTGGCCTCCTGGTAGTTTTCGAGAATGGCGGCCATGGTGCGGCCAATGGCCAGGCCCGAGCCGTTGAGGGTGTGCACATACTGGGTGCCCTTTTGGCCAGCCTCTTTGAAGCGCACGTTGGCGCGGCGAGCCTGGAAGTCTGAGCAGTTCGAGCAGCTGGAGATCTCCCGATAGTTCTCAGAAGACGGCATCCACACCTCTAGGTCATAGGTTTTGCAGCTAGAGAAGCCGAGGTCGCCGGTACAGAGCGCCAGCACCCGGTAGGGTAGCTTCAGCTGTTGCAGAATGTCTTCGGCATCGCCCACCAGGGCCTCTAGCTCGTCAAAAGAACTGTCGGGGTGGACGAATTTGTACATCTCCACCTTGTTGAACTGGTGGAGGCGGATCAGCCCTCGGGTATCTTTGCCGTAGCTGCCCGCCTCGCGGCGAAAGCAGGGGGTGTAGGCGCAGTAATGGATGGGCAGCTGATCGCGGGTGAGAATATCGTCGCGGTGCAGGTTGGTGAGGGGCACCTCGGCGGTGGGGGTGAGCCACAGATCGTCGTTGCGGCACTGGAAGCTCTCTTCGGCAAACTTGGGCAGCTGGCCCGAGGCGGTGAGGGCGGCTGAGTTCACCAGGTAGGGGGGAATGATCTCGTAGTAGCCCGCCTTGGTGTGGCGATCAAGCATGAAGGAGATCAGCGATCGCTCTAGGGCGGCTCCAGCCCCCTTCAACACCACAAAGCGGCTCTGGGCAATTTTTTCGGCGGCGCGCTTAAAGTCGAGGATGCCGAGGGTTTCACCAATTTCCCAGTGGGGTTTGGCGGGCTGCTGGGGCAGATACTCGTCACCCCAGCGGCGCACTTCCACATTTTCGGTTTCGTCTTTGCCCATCGGGGTGGTGTCGCTGGGCAGGTTGGGCAGGCCCAGCAAAATCGCTTCGATCTGGGCCTTGATCTCGCGCTCTTGGGGTTCTAGGGTTTGTAGCTCGGTTTTGACCTGGTTGCCTTCGTCTTTGAGGGCGGTGACTTCAGGGCCGTTGGGAGCGGCCCCGGCTTTGATGGTTTGGCCTACCTGCTTGCCGATCTCGTTGCTGCGGGCCTGAAGCTGCGATCGCACCGTCTCGATCTGGCGCTGCTGCTGGTCTAGCTCTAGCAGCGGCGAGAGATCATACCCGCCCCGCTTGCCCAAAGCCAACCGCACCCGCTCCGGATTTTCTCGTATTTGCTTTAGATCCAGCACAGCAATCCTCTAAATCCTAATCATCCAAAACCGGGCAACCCCGCTGCCAATACAACAGAATATCAGCAAACATAGCGAATCTCCTGGGCTTGGCGACGCTGTACTCGTGCTGAGGGGATTCGCTGTGTTTGCAAGATTCAAACGGTCTAGGACTTGATCCCCCCTGCCCCCCTTATGAAGGGGGTATATGGTGGGCCTTCTACAGCAAGAGCCTGGGGGGATCGGATGCTCGCAGAAACGTATCTAGCCCATGTGAGGCGTCTCAGGCAGGACAGATTGGCCCTAAAACACCTGCTCGATCTCGGCGATTTCGGGAATAAACTCCCGCAGGCGGCGCTCGATGCCCATGCGCAGGGTCATGGCCGAGCTGGGGCAAGAGCCGCAGGCTCCTTGCAGGCGCAGCTTAACGATCGGGCCGTCGATTTCGACTAGCTCCACATTGCCGCCGTCGGCCAGCAGGTAGGGGCGCAGCTCGTCTAAAACCTGCTCCACATTAGGGGGAGTAAGGGCAAGGGTTTCCATAGGGGTATATCTGCCAAATGCAATGGTGAACTCTTACCATTCTAGGGATTTTGTCCGCGAATCAAAGCAGCTGAGCGAATCATTTCTACAGATCAGGGGGCCAAGGAGACCAGAAGGGGCCAGCAATCTGGGACAAGTCCGTCGAAGGAGAGCATAGATATATCCCTCCCCCCCGGATTTACCGAAAACCCTCTGCATTCAAGGCGATCGCGCTGCTCATTTTTTCATGGGAGCCTGTCCCCTCCTTGTCATAGACTAAACCTGGGATAGTCAGGCTTTAAACACAAAAAAACTCATTTACATTGTTCGTTCATTGACAACGCTCCCATCAGCCCCTGAGGAAATCACCTATGCCGTTTACTCTCGATTCCGCCCGCAATATTTTTCCCAGCACCCTCGCCGCCGACGCGGTGCCTGCAACCATTGCCCGCTTTGGGCAGCTCACTGCAGAAGACCAGCTGGCGCTAATTTGGTTTGCCTACCTTGACATGGGTAAGGGCATTACCATTGCAGCGCCTGGTGCGGCCAGCATGCAGTTTGCCGAAGCCACCATGAACGAGATTCGGGCCATGTCGTTTCAAGAGCAGTCTCAGGCCATGTGCGACCTGGCTAACCGGGCCGACACCCCCATTGGCCGCACCTACTCTACCTGGTCGCCCAACATCAAGCTGGGGTTTTGGTACAAGCTCGGCCAGTGGATGGAAGAAGGCTTTGTGGCCCCGATTCCCGAAGGCTATCAGCTGTCGGCCAATGCCTCAGCGGTGCTGCAATCGATTCGCAATTTAGAGTCGGGCCAGCAGATTACAGTGCTGCGCAATTCTGTAGTTGACATGGGCTTTGACCCCAAGCAGATGGGCACTTATACCCGTGTGGCTGAGCCGGTGGTGGCCCCCCAAGCCATCGACAAACGCCGCCAGGTAACCATTGAAGGGGTAAACAACCCCACCGTGCTGGCCTACATGAATAACCTCAACGCCAACGATTTTGACGCGTTGATTGAGCTATTTGCCCCCGACGGCGCGCTGCAGCCGCCCTTCCAGCGGCCGATTGTGGGCAAAGCCAACGTGCTGCGGTTCTTTCAAGAAGACTGCCAGAATCTCAACCTGATTCCTGAGCGGGGGGTTGTCGAGCCTGCCGACGATGGCTTCACCCAGGTCAAGGTGACTGGCAAGGTGCAGACGCCCTGGTTTGGGGCCGGGGTTGGCATGAATATCTCCTGGCGCTTTTTGATCAACCCCGATGGCAAGGTCTTTTTCGTCGCCATCGACCTGCTCGCCTCACCGAAGGAACTACTGAATCTTGTCCGCTAGACGCAGATTCTGGGCTTAGTCCAACAAAGCGCCCCCGTTTGAGGGCGCTTTGTTATTTATGAGAGTTTGCAAAATTCTGTAATATATCCTTAATATAGAGAGACATACATGGTTGCTGGCCGGCCATGAGGTAACGACTGCTGAGGGTTGCACCCCAAGTTTCTGTCGCTCGTGCTCCGCTGAAGCCTGTGGTGAGGTTTGTACAGAACTTCATCACGCCATTTGTAGCCTCTCAATCACTCTCTTCTCAAACTATCTATGATGCAGACTAGCGAGCTTCAGTGGACGGCCCAGGAGCAGTCTATAGCCAGGGCTGCCATAGCCCATGCCTACGAACGTGAAATCCAAGCCTTGGTGCAGCTAGTGCGAGAGCGGGCAAGCTCTGTTGCTGGTACTGAAGATGTCTGGGGTCTACACGACTTTCTCAGCGCGCGCCGTCACGAACTCGACGGCAAATACGACGAGCGAGAATCGGCGCTGCTTTTCGTGTTCGCTGACCTGGTTAAGGAAGGCTGGCTGAGCTTAGACGATCTAGAGGGGCTAGACACCCTAAAGATATCTAAAATAATTGCCCTAACCCGCATGATGTAAGGCGGCAAACATATTGTTCGACATCAGATGTTAAAGAAATGTTGAAGGCAAAAAAGAGGTGGAGCGAACAATTGTTCACTCCACCTCTTTCTGATCTATTCGTCAAACTTATTTGACAGTTGAATAAATCGGCAGATGAGTTACATCAGGCCAACCTGAGACAGAATGCCTTGGCCAGTGAGAAACTCAGTAGCCACGCCAATCACGAAGCCCAGCATGGCCAAACGACCGTTCCAGGTTTCTGCAAAATTGACAAAGCCAAACTTGTTTTCAGTAGTTTCAGTCATGGTGGATAACTCCTAAAGGATGAGAGGGGGCAGAAAATCAATATCCTGTTACTTAACGTAACATAGATTTTTGGGGTCGTGGGTGTGAGATTGATGACTTTACCCGATGATCTCGATTGAGTCGTTCAATGTAAGCCGCTCAGGGTAAGCCTCTCAGGGGTGAGCATTTCCACGACCCAGACTTCGCTAGAGGCTGGTCAGCCAGGTGACGATGCCATGGCCAGTCACAGCCTCAAACAACACGGCAGACACAAAGCCAATCATGGCTAGGCGACCGTTTAATTTTTCGGCGTACTCGTTGAAGCCAAACTGCTGGCTGTCGTCAACATAGACCTTAGGCTCAACGGCGTAGTTGTTTAGGCGACCGCCGTCTTCGGTGGTATATCCGCTAGTGGTCATAGTGAGAGCCTCCAATTTGTTTGCCTAGGCTTACTGTAACGCAATGTAAATAAATATTGCAAATTTTGTTGTACCTGGCCGTTGTGATCGCCGCTGTAGAGTGTTTGATGTACCGGCGGTCTCCGTTCTCGGCGAGATATTGGGGGCAGCTCTAAGTAGTGCCTGGCCGCGACAATTATCTCTCGGCAGCAATCTAGGGAAAGCAGCAATGACCTTGATCGATTTACAGGACGGTACGGTTTTGGTAACGGGGGCTTCGCGGGGCATTGGCGAAGCGATCGCCCGCACGCTGCACGGGGCTGGGGCATCGGTTTTGCTCCACTACAGCCAGGGAGCCGCTGAAGCGAGGCAGATTGCCGCTGACCTGGGGCCAGAGCGATCGCAGCTGATCCAGGCAGATCTGGCTGCGCCGGGGGTCGCGATAGATCTAT
>JBBSLR010000097.1:0-8477 GCA_038255045.1 Phormidesmidales cyanobacterium | reverse complement strand
GCAGGCGATCGCTCAGTCTGCCGGGGTGGCGGCGATCTCATCCCAGTCCTAGAGTCGCTATAAAAAAAGCCCGGGGCCAAGCCTCGGGCTAAAGTCAGGAGTGAATTGACGATCTGTAACCTGTAGGGCCAGCTTGGCGATATTCACATCGGAGTCGAGGTCGCCGTCGTCGCGCTCTAGGTAGGCCGAGAGGTCGTAGCTGTCTTCAGCCATCACCGGTTCGCCGCCCAGGTCGGTAATCACCTGGCTGAGCAGGTCGCGGTGCACCATGGGGTCGGCCTGGTTGGCCAGGGCAATAGCCAGTACGGCTTGGCCCACGTCGGTGTCGCTGAGGCCACCAGCGGCGGCACTGTAGGCCCAGATGGCCTGGTGCTCGTAGAAGAGGGCCCCGTTGAGAATTTCTGCATCGTTGGCGGCGGCGCTGCCCTGGCTGCTGGCTTGGGCAGCGCGCTTAGTTACAGCAGAGAAACCCAGGGTGCCGGCCAAACCGGCGATCGCCCCGCCGACCATCACCCGCCGCCGAGAAACCCCCAAGCGGAACTGATCGGCAGACGTCAAATCATTATTCATCGCAGTATCCTTTGCGCTAACGTCTTAAACGGGGCTAGTTGCTTCAAGGGGTTGCTTTAAGAACCAAGCACTATACAATTGGCCCCGGTCGCTGGATGAGTCTTGAATTTTGAACCTTGAACTCCCCATTTCCCACCTAGGCTCCACAGACAGCCCAGTCTCCGCCCATCCACCTGGCTAGCCTGAATCGTATTAATAACGAATAGTCAATGACCCTACCTTCGACCCCCGACCCCATGACGCCTCACCCGGTCAGCGATCGCGACTTGGTCAACTGTCTGTGGGCCGGCGATACCGATGCCCTCGCCACCCTCTACGACCGCTACTCATCTATGGTCTACACCCTGGCCCTCAAAATGCTGGCCAACCCCGCTGAAGCCGAAGACCTCACCCAGGAGGTGTTTGTCAACTTTTGGCAGCGGCGACAGTACAACCCCGACCGGGGCAGCATCGGCAGCTTTTTGGCCACCTACACCCGCTCCCGCGCCATTGATCGCCTGCGCAGCAGCAGCGGGCGAGCCACTATTCTCCAGCGGTTTAGGCGCATTAGCGAGGCCTCTAGCTTTTCGGCTAGCCCCGTTGACCACGCCACCCTGCAAGAACGGAGCCAGCACCTGCGCACGGCCCTCGACCAAATCCCCCCCGCCGAACGTGAAGTGCTAGAGATTGCCTACTTCCAGGGCCTCAGCCAGGCCGAAATTTCAGCCCAGATGGGCATTCCCCTCGGCACCGTCAAGTCGCGCTGTCGCCAGGGCCTGCTTCGCCTGCGTGCCCTGCTCCAGCACCACCGCGACTAGCCCATTCACCCACTTACCTATCCAATCCCGCTGCCCACCGATGAACTCAACCACCCTTCCCGAAAACTGGCAATTGCTGCTGGCCGGGTACGTGCTCAATGACCTGACCACCGAAGAAACCGCCCTAGTCGAACAGTGGCTACAGCAATACCCCGAGGCAGCCAGCGAGCTAGAGGCTCTAGCCACCACCTGGGGGAGCTTGCCCGCCACCCTGCCGCCCGTAACACCGCCACCGGGGCTACGCGATCGCATCATGGTCTCCGCCCAAACCCCTGCCCCAGAAACCGCTCCAGAACTCGCATCAGAACTCGTCCCAGAGCCAGTTATCCGCCGCCGTCGCTGGCCCTGGGGGCGGCTGGGTATCGCCCTGGGCTGGGTCGCCACTGCGATCGCCCTAGCCGCCGTCCTGCAAGAAAACCAGCGCCTGCGCCTGGCCCTGCGGCAAAACGAAGCCGTGGTGGCCAGCTTTAGCCAGCCCGCCAACCAGCTCTACACCCTGGGCGGCACCGAGGTCGAACCCCAGGCTAACGCCCGCCTAGTGGTCAGCCCTACCGATCAAACCGTCCTGATCGTCACCACCGATCTGCCGCCCCTGGCCCCAGATCAGGTCTATCGCCTCTGGGCCTTGGCCGATAGCGACCCCGTCTTTTGCGGTCAGTTCAACCCCGACGCGGCTCAAGATACCAACCAGTGGGCCTTGCCCGCCGCCGCCTGTGCAGCCAGCCCGGTGCAAATGTTGATCACCGCCGAAAACCTGGTCGCTCCACCCGTTCCAGCCGGGGATTTGGTGTTGCAGAGCCAGTCCTAGGCGGGCAGCGGGGGATACGGTGCGGGGTGGAAGCTACGGGGGATGAGGTATGCGGTGCACGGTGCAGGGCATGAGGTGCAGACCGTAAACCGTAATCCTTTCTGCAAAGGCTCGGGTTGTTTGACACAATACCAATAGCCCCATAACCGACTCCAAGCTCAGCCACAAGCATGAACTTCACCGCTGCTCTGCCTACATTTTTCATCACCCTGCGCGAGGGGGTCGAGGCGGCCCTGGTGGTCGGCATTGTGCTGGCCTGCCTGGCCAAGGCCAACCGCCAGGCCCTCAACCCCTGGGCCTACGCCGGGGTAGCCGCCGGGCTGGCGGGCAGCGTGATGATTGGCATTGCCCTGGGCCTGGGGCTACAGCAGATTCAGCAGGGGCTACCCGGCCTGCAAGTGGTGATTAAGCCATTGCTGAATCTGTTGTTTGGGGCGATCGCCGTGATCATGCTCAGCTGGATGCTGCTGTGGATGACCCGCCAGGCCCGCAGCCTCAAGGGCGAAATCGAAGGCACGGTGCGATCGGCCCTCGACGACAGCCAAACCGCCGGGTGGAGCGTCTTTAGCCTGGTGTGTATCGCCGTGCTGCGCGAAGGCTTTGAGACGGTGCTGTTCATCTTCACCAATGTCGAAACTAGCGTTGCTGCCGGGGCTGGTGCGCTAGCGGGCCTGCTGGGCGCAGTGCTGATCGGCCTAGCCCTGTTTCGCTGGGGCATTCGCATCAACCTGAAGCGCTTCTTTCAGGTGATGGGGGTGCTGCTGCTGCTGATCGTGGGCGGCCTGGTAATTTCGGTGTTTAAGAATCTCGACGCGGCCCTGGCCGCTATTAGCCAGCTCAACCCCACCGCCGACCTCTGCTTTGCCCAAGCCTCCTGCATTCTCGGCCCGCAGGTGTGGGATGCCAGCGGGGTGCTGAGCGATCGCCAGTTCCCCGGCATTGTGCTCAAGGTGCTGCTCGGCTACCGCGATCATCTTTACCTGGTGCAGCTGGTGGCCTACCTAGGGTTTTTGGCCCTGGTGGGCGGCACCTACTTCCGCAGCCTCAACCCCGTAGCGCCCACCCCCGACCCCACGCTGTAGATACCTGGGCAGGGCAGACACATGGGCGGGGCAGACACATGGGCGGGGCAGACACATGGGCGGGGCAGACACATGGGTCTGCCCCTACCCATCCACCCATCCACTCACCCCCACCCATCCCCAAACCGCGATATACTCCCTTCGAGTCACTACCCAGGAACCCCCCATGGTCGCTGTCGCCATTCTTGCCGCCGGGCGCGGCACCCGGATGAAATCAAGCCTGCCCAAGGTACTGCACTCGGTGGGGGGCAAGTCGATGGTCGAGCGCGTACTCGACAGCATTGCCGACCTCAAACCTAGCCACACGATGATCGTGGTGGGCTTTGGCCAAGATCAGGTCAAGGCCGCCCTGGCCCCCATTCCCAACCTCACCTTTGTGGAGCAGACCGAGCAGCTGGGCACCGGCCACGCCGTGCAGCAGCTGATTCCCCACCTGGAGGGTTTTGATGGCGACCTGCTGGTGCTCAACGGCGACGTGCCCCTGCTGCGGGCCGAGACCATGCAAACCCTAGTCCAGACCCACCAAGCCAAACGCAACGCCGCCACCCTGCTCACCGCGCAGTTCCAAGACCCCACCGGCTACGGGCGGGTCTTTTGCACCGAGCAGAACTTGATTGCCGAAATCGTCGAGCACCGCGACTGTAGCCCAGCCCAGCGCCAAAACCCCCGCATCAACGCCGGGGTCTACTGCTTTAGCTGGGCCAAACTGATGACGGTGCTGCCCCACCTCAGCGCCGACAACGACCAGCAGGAGTACTACCTCACCGACGTGGTCAAAGACCTCAGCCCCGCCATGGCCGTAGATGTCGCCGATAGCCAGGAGATTTTTGGCATCAACAGTCGCAAGCATCTGGCCGAAGCCTACAGCCTGCTGCAAGACCGCATCAAAGACCACTGGATGGCCGCTGGCGTCACCCTGATCGACCCCGCCAGCACCACCATCGACACCACCGTACAGCTCGAAGCCGATGTGGTGATCGAGCCCCAGACCCACCTGCGCGGCAAGACCACCATTGGCACCGGCAGCCGCATCGGCCCCGGCAGCCTAATTGAGAATAGCCAGATCGGCAGCGACGCCACGGTGGCCTTCTCAGTGGTCAGCGACAGCGCCATTGGCAGCGGCGCGCGGGTTGGCCCCTACGCTCACCTGCGGGGCGAAGCAGTGGTAGGCGACAACTGCCGCATCGGCAACTTTGTGGAGATCAAAAAAGCCACCCTGGGGGCGGGCACCAACGTGGCCCACCTGTCTTACCTCGGCAACGCCACTCTGGGCACCAAGGTGAATGTGGGCGCAGGGACGATTACCGCCAACTACGACGGGTTTAAGAAGCATCAGACCGTGATCGGCGATCGCACCAAAACCGGCAGCAACAGCGTTCTCGTCGCCCCGGTCACCATCGGCAGCGACGTCACCATCGCCGCTGGCTCTGTGGTGCGCAAAGACGCCCCCGACAACTGCCTGGTGGTCTCCCGCGCTCCGCAAAAAAACCACGAAGGCTGGCAGCCCAAGCACTTGCGGAGTGAAAAGGTTAGAGAGTAGAGCGATCGCAGGGCCATAAAAAAACCAGCCAGAAAAAAACCAGCCAGAAAAAAACCCGGTTTCTTCTTCGCCACGGGCCAAAATCCCTGGCAACCCAAAACAGAAACCGGGTTTCTAGATGCCGAGTTCTTCTAAGATCGCCAGCAGCTCGCCCCAGCTCAGCCCTCGGTGAACATACTGCGGTGCCGCCGGGCTGTAAGGCCCCACCATCACGTCAATGGCCTCAATCTCGGCATTCTCGGGCAGCATCGGCACCTCGGGGTCGGCGGCGGTGGGGCGCATCAGCGAGCTAGAAAAGCCCCGGTAGATCAGCACCTCATCGGCTTCGCCCTCAACCACAGCCCGCACTAGCAGCACCAGCTGCGGCTGCCTCAGGCTGTATTGTTCTAGCCGTAGCCCAGGGGTCATTGCCGCACTCATCCACTCACCTACTCACCCACCCATCTAGAGTTGGAATACACCCACTGACCGCCTAGCCTGCCCCTAGTTGATTGCCTGCCGCCCCTGCTTACCCAGGCGCACAAACACAAACCAGGCCAGCGAAGCCACATAAATCACCAGGCCCAAGATGCCGAAGAAGCCCAGGAACCCATTGGTATAGCCCGCATGGAAATATTCTCTGTAGAGCAGCGGTGGCTCTAGCCACACCTGGCAGTCGGCGGCCCCAAAGCGCGCGCCCGAGAATGCACAGGACACAAAGCCCAGCAAGATCGCGCCGCCAATGATGTTGTAGAGAGTAATGGCCCACCGCCAGGCGCTGAAGAGCAGCTTTAGCAGCGAGCCTGGCTGCTCGCGAATTTCTTCGTTGAGGTCAACCCAAAACCACAGCGACACCGGAATCAGCACCCGCGCCATCAGCCCCGATAAAAAGCTGATGTTGAAGCCACCAATCATCAGGTAGACGGTGATCATCAGCAGGCTGGACACCTTCCAGTAGATCAGCAGCAGGCGCTGAATGGCCTCGTTTTTTTGCACAAAGGCCCAGATCAGCAGCACCAGGGGCAAAAACACCATAAATAGTACAGCGAGGCGATAGTCAGTCCAGACCAGGGCGCGCAGCAGCGAAGGTTCTAACATAGGGGCGCAGGAGCGGTACGGGCAAATTCAGCCTATAGCGTAGCATTTGCCCAGCCCATCCCTAAAGCTTGAAAATTGGCTAAGTAGGTAGAACGAATTAAATGTAAAACCACTGTAGGATAGATTAGCGCAGCGTAACCCATGCCAGATAAGGGTTTGACGCGTTACGGCTATGCCTAACACATCCTACTTATGATTCTGCCGACCTACTTAAACCCGATCTACTACACTTAGAAGAACAATCACCCTAGCCATCAAGCTGTGGCCAGCATCACCCAAATTTCAGTCCGGCGATCGCCGCAGGAGCTACCCCAGTGGTGCAATGCCATCTGGGATGACTACGTTGCGCAGGTGACGGCGGCTGACGCAGAGAACTTTCGAATTTTTTACCGCCAGGGGCGTTTGTTTGTCGATATGGGGTGGGAAGGGGTAGATCACGCCAGATTTCGAGAACTGTTGGCGATGCTCTTTTTTGCGTGGTTTAGCCGTCACCAGCCGGGGCAACCGTTTGATTGTTTGGGCGGCTGCATTTTAGAAAAGCCATCACAGCAGGCCGCCTCACCGGATGAAGTCCTGTATGTCGGTGCCGACGCGCCCCGCTGGCAACCGGGCGAACCTCGGCGGGTAAACCTGCGTCAGTGGCGGGTGCCCGATTTGGTCTGCGAGGTGGGCGACACCACCCTGGCCACCGATCTAGACGAGAAAAAGCGGATCTACGCCGCCCTTGAGATTCCTGAATATTGGGTGATTGATGTGCAGGGAGCGCGGGTGATGGCGTTTTGTCTGTCTCCAGAAGGGTTGTACGAGCAGACGCTGGTGTCGATCGCCCTAGCCGGTCTTGAGATCGCCCTAGTTGAGCGAGCCTACAAACAGCTGGCCACAGAGTCTAACGGTGCCGTAGCTCAGCGGTTTGCCCAGCAGCTTAACTAAGACTGTTCCAGGTTTTGGTGGCCCGTAGCCCTGCGATTACCCCGAGCGGGCGATAGCCCAGAGAAAATGCTTTCTGACTATTAGATGACACATCGGCAGGGCGACGGGCGGGCATCGTTACATCGGCCTGCTTGCCGGGAATGAGCAAACTGGGGTCAAGGCCAAATACCTCGGCCATGCGCAGGCCAAAGTCATAGCGGCTGAGGCGGTCGGGGCCGCCCAGGTGCAGTAGGCCAGGGGCTTTCTCTAGGGCCAGCAGCAGACCAGCGGCGACATCTTCGACGTAGGCGGGGGTGCGAAACTCGTCGGTAAACAGGTTTAGGGGCTGCCCCGCTTTTAGAGTGCGCAAAAAGCCCTGTAAAAAGCTTTCTGCGGTGGGGCTGGGGGGGCCGTAGAGCAGGGGCAGGCGACAGATAGCGGCGGTGGGGTGCAGGGTTTGAACCAAAACTTCGGCCTCGGCTTTGTGGTGGCCGTAGCGGTTGATCGGGCTGGGGGGGCTGGTTTCACTATAGGGGGGCGATTGGCCGTCAAATACCTGGTCGGTGGAGGTAAACACCAAAGGAATTTGGTGTTGGCCGCAGCACTCTGCCAGCACCCGCGTGGCCTCGACATTCACCCGGTAAGATTGCGCTGGATCTTGCTCACAGCGGTTGGGCTGAGAGAGGGCGGCGGTGTGGATGACGGCAGCGGGGGCCAGGGACTCTAGCCCGGGGGCGATCGCATCCAGGTCGCCAAGGTCAGTGGCATGCAGGGCTACCCCCGGCAGCTGTTGGGGAACATGGCGGTGATAGGTGCCCGTCACCTGCCAGGTGGCCTGGGCCAATCGACACAGATGCCAGCCCAAAAAGCCGCTGGCTCCGGTCACGAGCAGTCGTCGTTGGGGGATAGCGGCGGGGGTTGGGTGCTCCATAGGGCAAGATTATGGGGTTGAATGAAGACGTTCTGTTGAAGGGTAGGCTATGGCCCGAGACTGCGGAGGGGCAAGACGGGGGCCAAGACGATCTGTCGGGCCAGGGCAGCGCCATCTTGGGCAGCGCCATAGCTACCCCCTGAGGTTGTTGCTGGGGCTAGCTCTAGGACTGATCATGGCGCTGGGGCTAGGGGGGCTGCCCTTTGCCAGTGGGAGGCTGGGGGGAGTGGCGATCGCCCAAGACAGCAGCGAGATTTTCTTTGCCGATGTGCTGGTGCAGGGGCAGCCGGTGTTTCAGGTGGGGGGCCTGCCCGATGCTAGCGCGGTTGATCGGGCGGGGCAAATTAACCGACGGATTGCGGCGCTGCTCAACCAGGATACTGACCCAGCGCCAATCGTGGTGAATCAGGATAGCGATCGCAACCTGGCCACCCTTCAGGCCAACCAGCAGGTGATCATGACCGTCACCGAGCAAGATGCCCTTGACTTCAACACTGACATCGCTACCCTGGCACAGCGCTGGGCCGACTTACTCAACCAGGCGACCGCTCGAACTAACCTGGTGGCGGCAGCAACTTACCGCATTCGAGGCACCTCGCAGCAGTTGTTGCGCGATACCCTCGACAACCTGCCCGCCCTGCTGGGGGGCGTAGTGGTGCTGGCGCTGACCTGGCTGCTGGCGGCGGTGGTGCGCCACGCCGTGCTGGTGTGGGCCGAGAAAACCGAGGGCGATCGCACCACCGAAGTGCTGATCAGCCGCCTC
>JBBSLR010000096.1:0-8618 GCA_038255045.1 Phormidesmidales cyanobacterium | reverse complement strand
CGCGGGCGCTCCATCCCCAAGCAGTTCTTGGTGGTGGATGAGGCCCAAAACCTCACCCCTCACGAGGTCAAAACCATTCTCACCCGCGCGGGCGAGGGCACCAAAATCATTCTCACGGGCGACCCCGAGCAGATCGACAACCCCTACGTCGATGCCTCTAGCAACGGCCTTACCCACGTGGTCGAGCGGTTCAAGGGCGAGGGGTTGGCGGGGCACATCAGCCTCTGCAAAGGGGAGCGATCGAGCCTAGCCGAGCGGGCGGCGCTGCTGCTGTAGCCCCAGAGGTCAACCCAGATAGCAACCTGTCAAACCCTGAACCTGAGGAGATTTCTAGCACAGAAGCTCCCCGTTTTATCCGGCGACTAGAGCTACCGTAGGGTGGCACTGCCAGCCCTGTCAAGGTGAGGCAAATTTAGGGGGCGATCCCTCGGATTGGCCGCTGAGCCAAGGACTAGAAGTCCAAGGCTCAAAGCCGAAATCCTCTGAAGAGGATTGGGAACCGAGTTCTCCAGTCTGCTTCAGCAGACTTTTGCTATGAGCCAGGGAGTTCACTCCCTGGTGGTTGTGGCCGAAGTCCTTAGCCTATAGGTGTTTAAAGTTTTCTAGAAGTCGACTAAGGTTGCCCCTGGGCCAAGGCCTGGGTCAAAAACTCCACTAGGCGAGTCACCTTCGCCGACAGGTGGCGGTTCACCGGGTACAGCCCATAGATATTGATCGCCGGGGGCGGGTAGGCGGCAAGAATGGGGCGCAAATGCTCCGCCTGCAAATCTTTCTCCACAATGAAATTGGGCAGCATGACAATGCCCAAACCCGCCAGGGCAGCGGCCCGCAGCACCTCGCCGTTGTTGCAGCACAGCGGCCCGTTGATGGCGATGCTGTGCGACTCATCGCCCCCTAGAGTCCAGCTATTCTCCTGCGATCGGTGGCCGTAGTGGAGGCAGTCGTGGTGCTTGAGATCTGCGGGATGGGTGGGGATGCCGCGCCGTTGCAGGTAGGCGGGGGCGGCACACAGCACCAGCGGGCAGGGGGCCAGGGGGTGGGCAATCAGGCCCGCACCGGGGGGCTGGGCGGCAATGCGCACCGTCACGTCAAAGCCCTCTTCGATTGGGTCGATGCGGCGATCGTTTAGCACCAGCTCCACATGCAGGTCGGGGTACTGGGCCATAAACTCCACCACCAGGGGAGCCAGGTGCAGGGTGCCAAAGGTCATGGGCGCGTTGATCCGCAGGCTGCCGCGCGGCTCTTGGTGCAGACGGGTGAGGGCCAGCTCGGCTTCTTCGAGGTCGGCGAGAATGGCGAGGCAGCGATCGTAGTAGGCCCGCCCGGCATCGGTGGGGGAAACCTTGCGGGTGGTGCGGTGCAGGAGCTGGGTTTGCAGGTGCTCTTCGAGGTTGATCACCAGCTTGTTTACCGCCGATCGCGAGAGATCCATCTGGCGGGCGGCGGCGGCAAAGCCCCCGGCTTCGACCACCTGGGTAAAGGCGCGCATGCTGTCGAGTTTATCCATGGGCGGGGGGGTGAGGGGGTGAGGGGGTGAGGGGGTGAGGGGATGGCGAAGGGGACTGTTAACGGCAGAATCTGGGGAATTTTCTAGAATCGTCACCGCCGCGTGATTGTCGCTTTTTAATTGACAATATGTCCTTGAAACAGATTATTGTCGTTCATATAGATTCAGTGTATCGTTAGTTTATTCGGATGTTTCCAATCCATTGACGCTATACCAAGTCCAGCTCTGGATCTGTAGTTTTCTCACATGCAGAACTCCACCTCTGGACTTGGATGAGACTTAGTTAGGAGGTGTCTCAATGATTACGGTTCGTCCTGCTAGCGATCGCGGTGCCGCCAACTTCGGCTGGCTCGACTCTCGCCACACATTTTCCTTTGGCAACTACTACGACCCCAGCCACATGGGCTTTGCCAGCCTGCGGGTGATCAACGAAGACAAAGTTACCCCCAGCGCCGGGTTTGGCACCCACGGCCACCACGATATGGAGATCATCACCTACGTACTCGATGGCGCGCTGGAGCACAAAGACAGCATTGGCACCGGCTCTGTCATTCGCCCCGGCGATGTGCAGCGGATGTCGGCGGGCACAGGCATTCGCCACAGCGAGTTCAATGCCTCTGACCGCGACTCAGTGCATTTCTTACAAATTTGGATCATGCCTGAGACCGAGGGCATTGACCCTGGCTACGAGCAGATTTCCATTGCGCCCGCAGACAAGCGGGGGCAGCTGCGCCTGGTGGGGTCGCGCGATGGCCGCGATCGCTCCGTCACCATTCACCGAGATGTGAGCCTCTACGCCACTACCCTAGGCGAGGGCGACTCAGTAGAGCATGCCCTTGCCCCTGGCCGAGTGGCCTGGGTGCAGGTAGCGCGGGGTGCGGTTGATCTCAACGGCCAGCCCCTCACCGCTGGAGATGGGGCCGCTGCGCGCGACCTCGACACCCTGAGCCTGACCGGCGGGGCCGCTGAGGCCGAGGTGCTGCTGTTTGACATGGCGGCCTAGGGTTTGCAGGGGCAGGGAAACTTTCCTCTACCCCTGCGGGATGACCGGGAGATAAAACGACCTAAAAGAGGAGAAACCGATGACCGAACCCGTAATTGCCGACACCAAACCCGTGGTGATGGAGCTGGAGGCCGGTGACTATTTTTGGTGTACCTGCGGCCAGTCGAGCAACCAACCCTTCTGCAACGGTGCCCACGCTGGCACCGAGTTTACTCCGATGAAATTTACCCTGGAGGAGAAAAAACAGGTGGCCCTCTGCGCCTGCAAGCACACGGGCAATGCCCCCTTCTGCGACGGTGCCCACGCTAAGCTGTAGACACAGGCCCTAGAGTATAGATGCTAGTAGTTTTGCTTGAGCCGCCCGCGAGTGCGACCGCTCAGCCGCTCAGACACGAGATCGCGGTCTTGGTCGCTGAGGCCGCTGATGCACTGCTGGACCTGGTCGAGCTGATGATTGTCAGACAGGCGATTGATCAGATCGACCTCGTAGGAGCGCTGACGGGGGCTGAGGCGAGACTTTCCCATGGTTGAGGTGCTCTGATTAAACTCGTGCTTCTAGAATAGCCCGCTTAGCGGGGTTTTCGAAGCATTACCTCCCCGCCAGAATCAGTTCCAGATGCCGTTCCCTGGGCAACGTCAAAGGGAACTGATTCTGGTGCTTAGATGCCACTGTCTTTAGATGCCATTGTCTAGCGCTTCGGTGAGCTTGTCTAGGTAGAGCATCATCAGGTTGCTCTGGTCGCCGGGCATGGTGCTGCGCACTTCTTCTTTGAGCAGGCGATAGGCGACAACGCAGGCACTCTGACGCTTAAACGAGCGAATGATATTTTGCATCCACACCAGGTAGTCTTCCATGAAGCCATCTTCGTCCTGGAGCAAAATGCCCTTAGAAACGTATTCTAGGGTAAAAAGCATGTCGCGCTGGCACTGCTGGCCGTGCTCTTGCACCACCTGGCGATGGGGGGTTTGCATCAGTCGCCGCAGGGTGTTGAGCACTAGGGTTTGGCCGTGGTCGCGCACGTAGTTGTAAAGGGTTACCCGAACCTCAAAGGCCTCTGTCATTTGGTCGAAGGGCCGCAGCTCAGCATCGGTGAGGTAGCGTCCGTCGGCATTGTAGATGGAGGCGAGTAGAGCATTGTTCATAGCGTTTAAGAGCGCGATCGCGCGGCCTCGATGGGTGCTCTCCCAAGGTGCCCAGGCAGGCAGTTGTAGTTCTTGATACCGCAATATTTCTTTGTACTGAGGCGAGTGAACAATCAGACGGCACTCAAAGGGTTTGGTTAACCGGCGGCCCTGCTCAGCTCGGCGACGGCGCGCAACAGGGCAATGGGCTCAATTGGCTTGGTGATGTGTTTTTGAAAGCCATTGTCTAGCGCCCGTTGCTGATCGTCTTCTCGGGCATAGGCGGTGACGGCGATCGCGGGCACCCGGCCACCTTGGTCAGGGGGCAAGCGGCGAATCTGCTGTAAAAGCGTATAGCCATTCATGGCGGGTATACCGATATCGCACACCAGCACATCGGGCGCGAAGCTAGACAGCTGCGCCAAGACCTCATGCCCTGAGGCGGCGGCCCTGACCTCGGCGCCATAGCGTTCGAGCAGCGTGACCACTAGCTCCCGAGTATCTTGACTGTCGTCAACGGTGAGAATTTTAACCCCAGCCAGATCAATATCTGGCGCGGGCCGGGGCACCGCCAGCGACTGCGCTGCGGCCCCTGGCATCAGCGGTAGCCGCAGGGTAAACGTGGCCCCCAACCCCTCACCGGGGCTGGCGGCAGCAATGCTGCCGCCGTGGGCTTCGACCAAATATTTAACGATCGACAGGCCCAGACCCAGACCACCGTACTGACGGGTGATCGACACATCTTGCTGGCGAAAGGAGTCAAACAGCTGGGGCAAAAACTCAGGGCTAATGCCATTGCCAGTATCGGCAATGGTGATCTGGGCGCAGTCGTTCACCGACTCTAGGCAAATATCGATCTGGCCCCCCCGGGGTGTGAATTTGATCGCGTTGGAGAGCAGATTCCAGATCACCTGCTGCAGGCGGGCGTCGTCGCCGGTGACTAGGCAACCCTCAGCTAGGGTGGTTTGCACCTCAATCGATTTAGCCTGAGTGGCCGTTCTCACCACCTCTAGGGCGGCCTCGATCACCGAGGCCAGGTTGATCGCAATATCTTTGATCTCGAGCTTGCCCCGCAATATTTTGGCCACATCTAGCAGGTCGTCAATGAGCTGAGTCTGGAGCTGGGCGTTGCGCTCAATGGTGGCCAGCGCCTGCTGGGTTTTTTCGGCATCAAAGGTTTTCATCTGCAAGAGCTTGGCCCAGCCCAAAATGGGGTTGAGCGGCGACCTGAGCTCGTGGGAGAGAATGGCTAAAAATTCGTCCTTAGCGCGGTTGGCCCGCTCGGCATTTTCCCGCGCCGCCTGCTCGCTCTCTAGGAGCTGTTTGCGCTCAGCCTCGGCTAGACGTTGCTCAATTAGATCTGCCGCCTGGCGCACCAGCAAGTCTAGAAACCGCAGCTCGCGCTGGGTCGGTCGGTGGTGGCTATGCCAGTGGGTCGACACCATCCCGATCAGCTTGCCCGACCGAGAGATCAGCGGGGTTGACTGGGCCGAGCAAAACCCGGCATCAACGTGCAGGCGCAAAAAACCGTCCGGATCGTCACCCTCGGGAACGTTGAAATCAACCATTGATCGATGGCCGTGGGCCAAAGCCACGCTACAGGAAATGTTGGCATGGGCATCCACTCGATCTAAATGCTTGATCATAGCGGGGCTAAATCCCTGGGTAGATAGCAGCACCAGCTCCTGCGCCGCTTCATCTAAAATTTGCAGCGTACCGCTGTCGGCACGCATCAGCGCCGTAGCCGCCGCCAAAACCTCGTCGTAGAGCACCTGAAGATTGGTTTCGGAGGTCAGCCGGGCGCTCAGCTCGCGCAGCAGCTGCGTGTCTTTCAGGTTGGCCGCCACGGTGGCTTCGGCCTGAGCGCGTTCAACGGCGGCCCAGGTGCGCTCGGCGGTTTCCTGCATCAGGGCAATCTCGAGGGCAGTCCAGGGGCGGGGGGAGGTCTGGCTGACGTTAAACACCGCCACGAGTTTTTCATGCTTGACTAGGGGCACGCAAACCATGGCACCAAAGCCTGCGGCCTTGAACCGAGCGCGCTCTGCCGCCGTCAGCTCGGGCGCGTTGGCAATGTCTGCAATTGAGAGAGTGTCCCCCTGGCGCAGCAGCGTATGGGCCGACGGAAACTCCTCAAAACTGTAGGCTCCAGCAATGCTGGCCGCCCCGCCCCGCGCGTAGTCGTGGCGCACTACGCCCGCTGAGGTCTCGTCATCATATTCGTAGTAGTAGACTCGGCTCACTCCGAGCTCTAGCCCCAGCAGACGGCAGGCGGTGGCCTGCACGGCAATGGGGTCGTTTAGCACGCGTACAGCATCGGATAGGGCCACCCGAAACGAATCTATTTGGGCAGCGTCGTACAGTTGGGCCTCGGTCTGTTTGCGGTGGGTAATGTCGCGAAAAAGAACGGCCACCTTGCGCTCGTGGGGTTCACCAATGCGAAAGGCGTTGATGTCAAACCAGCGGCCCATGGACTGGGAATAATCTTCACACCGCATCGGATCGCCCGTCAGGGCAACGCGACCGTAGATGTCAAACCAGAAAGGCTCGATGTTGGGCACTAGCTCCCGAATAGTCTTGCCGAGGGCGTTTTTCAGGCCGCTTTTTTGCTCAAAGGCCGGGTTGGTTTCTAGATAGCGGTAGTCAATGGGCTGATCGGCCTGGTTAAAGATCACCTGCAAAATGCAGAAGCCCTCATCCATAGAGTTGAACAGCGATCGGTATTTAGCCTCTGAGGTGCGCAGGGCGGCTTCGGCAACTTTGAGATCGTGAACATCGACCAGGGTGCCAAACCACCGCGTGATCACCCTCGATTGCCCATCGGCGTAGGGCTCGGCCTGAATCAGAAACCACCGATAGGTGCCCGCCGCCGCCTGGATACGGTGCTCAGCCCGAAAAGACTCTCCCGCCCGCAGGGCTTGATTGAAGGCCTCTAGAGTAGGGGTAACATCGTCGGGGTGCACACAGCTGATCAGAGCTTCGATCGCAGTGGTTGGGTTGTTGAGAGCGCCGGTGTAGTCTTTCCACTGCCGATTGACAAACTCAACTCGACCCTGGGCGTCGGTAATCCAGATGATCTGCGGCACGGTGTCTGCAATCAGCCGCAAATGCTCTGCGATGATGCTAGCTGGCCCACTGACAGGGTTGTGGGGCGTCTGTTCGCTTGCCATGCTCAAGACCTGCCCCAGTAGGGGGCGATCGCCCTCTGACCCGCTTGTTGTCTGCCACGGCAAACCCGCTGCCCGCTGCTAGGCCGAGGCCCCAGAAGCAGTCGCGCAGGTAGAGATGGTGCCAACTTTAACAGCATAGCCTTAATGATTAACAGTCTTGTTTGTAGACTTTATAGCGGCTGCACCCCAGTGCAATCCACCCGGAGACGGGACTTGGGCAATTTGCCCTATAGCTAAAGCAGAATCGGCCATTGTAGCCGACGCGCCCTGGGCTGCACCGCAAGTTAACGCGGGTTGATTTAACAAGGCCGTACATTCGGTCTATTCTTGAGGGATGCCGTGTTTTGCCCCGCCCTAGCCATGCCCAACTTTTTGCCCACCGCCTACTTTGAAGGCCAGTTTTGCGACTTTAGCGACGCCAAACTCTCCATTGCCACCCACGCCCTGCACTACGGCACCGGAGCCTTTGGCGGGCTGCGCGGCATTCCTGACCCGGCGGGGGGCGATACAAACCGCATTTTGCTGTTTCGCCTCGATCGCCACTGCCAGCGGCTCAGCACCAGCGCCCGGCTGCTCAACTACGCTCTGCCCGCCGACAAAATTCAGGCGGTGATCGAAGATTTTGTCCGCAAAAACAGCCCCGACAAATCCTTCTACATTCGCCCCTTTGTCTACACCTCAGACCTGGGCATTTCGCCCCGGCTGCACGATGTCGAGAAAAACTTTTTTGTCTATGGCCTAGAGCTGGGCGACTACCTCTCGCCAGAGGGGGTCACCTGTCGCATTAGCTCGTGGTATCGCCAAGAAGACCGCAGCCTGCCCCTGCGCGGCAAAATCAGCGGCGCTTACATCACCTCATCGCTGGCCAAAACCGAGGCGGTGGAGTCGGGCTTTGACGAGTCGATTTTGATGAACTCCCAGGGCAAGGTGAGCGAGGCCTCGGGCATGAACGTGTTTATTGTGCGCAACGGCAGGCTGATCACCCCCGGCTATGAGCAAGACATTCTCGAAGGCATTACCCGCGACAGCATTCTTACCGTGGCCCGCGACCTGGGCATTGAGGTGGTCGAGCGCCCGGTGGATAAGTCGGAGCTGCTGATCGCCGATGAGGTATTTCTCAGCGGCACGGCGGCCAAAATCACCCCGGTGCGCCGGGTGGAGTCGTACAAGCTGCCCAGCGATCGCCCCGTCACTGATCGCCTACGCGAAAAACTCACCGCCATCACCGAAGGCCGCGACGCCGCCTACAAAGACTGGGTGTTTGCGATCGACCTGTAGTGGTTCTCATTCGAGTGAGGTGCATCGCTGCAAAGATCTGATCCCCCAGGCTCTCGCAGCCCAAAGCTCACTCTATACTCCCCTTTTTAAGGAGGGCAGGGGGGATCCTCTAGCGCTTTACTTACATCAGATTCTTAAACAGCAGTGCAGCGCGACCCATGAGGGTTTCGAGCCAGGGACGGTTTTGCCAGTCGGCGTAGGTGAGACAGTTGCTGTTGGCCAGGGCCTCGGTAAAAAACTGCTCTATCTCAACCGCCAGCTGCGGATAAGCCCCTGAAATATTTAGCTCATCGTTGTGGAAGTAGCTGCGGGGGTCAAAGTTGGCGCTGCCGGTGCTGACCCAGGCCTCGTCGGCCAGCACAAACTTGGCGTGCATCATGCTGGGCTGGTATTCGCAAATGGTGATGCCCGCCTCTAGCAGATTGCCGTACAGCTCGCGGCTGACCCTGTGCACCATGGGCTTGTCGGTGGCATCGCCCATGGTGAGCACCCGCACGTCAACGCCGTTCTCGTGGGCCGTGAGCAGGGCGCGGGTGGTGTT
>JBBSLR010000095.1:0-8662 GCA_038255045.1 Phormidesmidales cyanobacterium | reverse complement strand
GCTGAAAAGTGCAAAGGCAAAACGCGCCCAAGACAGACCATAACCAACGGAATCGAAGCATTCTTAGCTGAAGTAGGAAACACTGATAGTTCCCCAATGAGCCCAAGTGGCGGCACTGCCTTCTCTTGAGTATGATCGCAGATCTCTTGTAGTTGCTGTAGGTTGGGTGAAGCGCTAGCGGAACCCAACTCCCCTGATAGGTTTCTTGCCCAACAACCTACCCTAAGCGCACAAATTTCTTCACCTATCCATGCGCGATCGCCGCCCCCAAATCCCATAGGCCATCTACTTCTTCACCGTCGTCACCGGTGATCGGCAACACCTACTCCATCGCGATGAATTAAGGGTCAAAGCTTTAACTTTTGTAGGTTGGGTGAAGCGCCAGTGTAACCCAACATTCCTAATAGTTTTATTCGCCAAAAAACTACTCTAAACCTTATCGCAGAGCATTAATTACCATAGTCGCTGAATTCCATAAGCGTCAAATTTTTCATCAATACCAATAACTGGCGGCTCTTCGCTTGTAGATTGAGCTATCAACAAGCGATCAAACGGATCGCGATGATGGGGCGACAAATCGCTCAGAGCGTAAATATGGATTAGCTCAATTGGCAATAGGCTCAAACCATTACGGCTAATTTCATCCTCAACTAGCTCAGGCAAGGATGTTTTTAGTCTGAGCTTGCCAAGAGACAGCTTAATTTGCATCTCCCAAATGCTAGCAAAACTGAGCACAGGTTTATTTTTAGGATTAACCAAAAAATCGTGAGCTAGGGCAGAAAGCCGCTTCGGTTCCCCAGTCCACCAAACGAAAGCATGGGTATCTATCAAAGCTCTACTCATCGTCGCCTAGCCAGAAGCTGTCAGGTAAAGGATCGTTAAAATCTTCACTCATCCATACCTGGCCATTGTGCAAACCTGGAATGCGAGGTGCGCGGGAAGAGTCAGTAGCTAAAGTAGCGCTACCTTTTACTAATCGAATAAAACTCAGCACCCGCAAAAGCAATGGTTCTGGTGCAGATGCCAACTCGCGCACAATAATCTCGAAGGTAGTCATCTGCATACCCGGCTACTTCTATAAAGCTATTTTGGCATAACCACCGCGATTACCCACTGCTCTCCTAAACCATCCCACCTTCATACCATTCGATAACGCTCATGGCAGGTTAGCAGTCCCAGTTCAAATGCTTCTTTGAACTAGCCCTTAGAGCAATAGCGGCTCATCCCTGGGGTTGGAGCTGTGGCGCGGCACTTTCTGGGGTGCGATCGCCGCCGTCAGACAGCGGGCGCAATTCTCCTCCGGGAATGCTGCGCGATCGCTGGGTCTTGATCATATTCAAATTAATCGTCAGCAAAAAGCTGGTCAGGCTGGCGATCACAATCACCGGCACCATCGCCGTATCCGACAGCACGCTGAGAATCACTGTAGTGCTGATGGGGGTTTTGGTAATCGCCACATTCACCGCCGCCATCATGCAGACCATGCCAATGGTGGGGTGCACCTGAGGGAAGCCGAGGGCGATCGCCAGCCCCACCGCCGCCCCCATGTAAAACAGCGGAAAGATGAACCCGCCGCGAAAGCCCGAGTGCAGCGTGCAGCTGATCGCCAGCATCTTCGCCAGGCCAATCAGCAGCAGCATGGTGATGCCAAAGGTCGAGCCGGTTTCAATGATGGTCTCGATTTCGCGCTCGCCAAAAAACAGCGTCTGGGGAAACACCAGGGCGATCAGACCGATGGAGAGGCCCCCCAGGGTGGCCAGCAAAATGGTGCGATGCTCTAGGGGTCGGGTCAGCCAGCCGACGACGCGAAACACCAGCACAAACAGCGCCGCCACGGCTGCCCCCACCGCCCCCAGCACCGCCCCCTCGGCCAAATTGATCAGCGTCAGCGGCGGTATCGACGTGAAGTGATACATGCCGCCAATCGACAGCCCCGTGGTCAGCCGAAACACCACAAAGCTGAGAATCGCCGCCAGCGTTGCCGGAATCAGCGCCTCGTAATACTCTAGCCCCCGCCGATGGGGAAGTTCGAGGGCAAACAGCGCACCGCCGAGGGGCGCACCAAAGAAGGCCCCCAGCGCCGCCGCCATGCCGCAAAAGGTAAAAATCCGCGTGGTGCGCAGGGTGAGGCCCAGCTTTTGGGCCATCCAGCCGCCGACGCTGCCGTTGACCTGCACCAGGGGAGCCTCTGGCCCGGCGCTGCCCCCCGCCACAATCGAAAACAGCGACGCCACCACCATCGCCGGGGTCTGCTTAATGTCGATGCGGCCCGGGTCGTGGACCTTCTCAACCACCAGGGAAACTTCGCCGGGCAGGCCCATCAGGTAGAGGGTCAACCCCACTAGCAGCCCGCCCACGCTGGCGGCGATCCACACGTAGTTGGTGGCGGGGAAGCTCTCGGTAAAGAAGGGTTCTAGCCGCTCGGGCAGGGTGTGCCAAACCAGGTGCATGCCCCCCTCCAGCACTAGGTAGTAGGTGGTGGCGACGATGCCGCCCACAATACCAATGGCGGCGGCGGCCAGCATGGTCTGGCCATAGTCCAAATCGCGGAGGCGGGTCTCCGCCGAGGAATCCGCGCCCTCTAAATCCATTGATTGAGCCGTCATGGCCTGTCCTCATAATGATTGGACGGGGTGCGATCGCGCCATCTGCTAAACGCGCGATCGCCTAAACATGCAGGTGGTTGGTTAAGGGTTTCTTCAGGGTTTCTTCAGCCGTGGGCAGCGCCCACCTGACGTCTGTTGCTCTACAGGCGATCGCGTAGCGTCCCCAGAGGGGAATCGCCCTGTTCCACCGGCACCCCCGCAGGCACCGGCACTCCTTGTTCGGCGTGGGAACCCACCACTTCCTTCAGGGTGAAGGCATTGATAAAGGCCACGATCAGCGCCACGCAGCCCAGCATTTGAAAGAACAGCCTGTCGCCCGCCACCCCCTGGGGCAAAAGGCTGTACACCGTTAGGTAAACCACCGCCCCCACGTTGCCGTAGGCCCCTACATTGCCGGCAATCTGTCCAGTAATGCGGGGCTTGACCAGGGGCACAATGGCGTAGGTCGCCCCCTCAGCGGCCATCACAAAAAACGAGGCCACCATCGTCATCAGCACCACAAAAAGAATAGGAATGCCCTGGCCAAACATGCTAAACAGCAGGTAGCCAAAGCCGGTGCCCGCGATGGTAACCACCAGGGTGAGCTTGCGGCTGCCCAGCTTGTCAGAGATCAGGCCGCCGCCCGGTCTCGCTACCAGGTTCATAAAGGCGTACATGCCCGCCACGGCCCCCGCCGCCGCCGCCGCCAGGCCAAAGCCCCGCTCAAAGTAGGTGGGTAGCATCGACACCACTGCTAGCTCTGAGCCAAAGCTGGCCACGTAGGCCAGCTCTAGGTTAAACACCTGCGAAAACTTGTAGCGATCTGCGGGGGCATAGCGCTTGGCCCCGGTCATCAGCGGCTTGTTGGCCTGCCAAATGTTGTAGGCCTGAAACAGGTACAGCCCCACCAGCAGTACCCCAATCACAGCCAGGGTTTGGGTGGTGATGAAATTAACCTTGGTCAAGCGCCAGGCAATCACGCCCAGGGCACCCACCAGAGGAATATTGGTCGCCAACAAAAACCAAAAATCGCGCTGGCTGGTGACTTCCATCCCAGCGCTGCTGGGAGGGCGCTGGTAGACCTTGCCCGGCGGTGTATCGGTCACATTGAAGTAGTAGATCACGCCGTAGCAGGCGGCGGCAAGGCCGGTCAGGGCGATCGTCAGCCGCCAGTTCACCTGACCCACCCCTAAAAAGGCCAGCGCCGCTGCAATACTGGGAAGCGTGAATGCCGCTCCCGCCGAGCCAAAGTTACCCCAGCCGCCATAGATCCCCTCCGCCAGGCCAATTTCATTCTCTTCAAACCACTCGGCCACCATGCGAATGCCGATCCCACAGCCGCAGCCGACACTGCTCAGCGCCAGGCGCGAGTAGACCATCTGCTCAAAATTTTGGGCCAGGGCAAAGGCCAGGCAGGGAAACGCCGCGTAGATCAGCAGGCAGGAGTAGGTAATGCGCGGGCCAAAGCGATCGAGCACCATGCCAACAACAATGCGGGCGGGCACCGTCAGCGCCACATTGCAGATGGCGATGGTGCGCATTTGTGGATCGCTCAGACCCAACTCGGCCTTGATGGCCGTGGCCAAGGGGGCAAAGTTAAACCAGACCACAAACGATAAAAAGAAGGCAAACCACGTCAGGTGCAGGATTCTATACCTGCCTCCAAATGACCATATCCCAGCCATAGCCCCTTAACTCCACAAAAAAAAACGAGACATCAGCGAACCGATTTAGCCGCATAAAATGCAGACTAGTAACAGATCAGCCTGTTACTAAGTCAGCTCCAAAGGCCGAAAACCACTCAAAAGAACAGCAAACTATAGATAAAAAACCAAGCAGCCCTGCCAAACCACAATCAAACTTAAATGCAGGCTAGCTCTAAAATCCAGGCAGCTTTGCTCACCAAAAAACAACCGCCCGCGAATAAAATTTGTCCACAGATAAAGACTAAGGGTGACTACCTAGATGCTTTGTGTAAGCGCTTACAAAAGCGTTACATCTATGATTTTTATGCGTTGTGCCTATGCACTTGCTGCAAAGGCACCGACCCACTCCCCAGTCATGGGCCAGCAGTTCAGAGCCATTTTTAATTTTCTGTATCTAAAGTTACTAAACGGGTAGAATAGAAGAAGATTATTCTGTTCTGTCCCCCTGCGATGAAATTTCAAGACCCGAGCACGGCGATCGCCCTCCACCGCCTAGAGGTGCTCGCCACCGTAGCCGCCGTCGTTGCCGCTGCTACCTTTGTCGGCTCAGCTACGACCCTTATTGCCATTGAGCAGGCAGACACTGCGCCCCAAGGCCCAGTAATGCCCAGCGAAGCATCGCTCTGGCAGGGGCTGGGGTACAGAGATTAGCCCTGGCTCAACCGGCGGTTGGATGATCGATCCATTCCTAAGCACAAAAAAAGACGCGGTGATTGACCACGCCTTTGTTTGATTTAAGAAATATTTTGAAACCCTACACTGCCTCGGTGTTTTTCTCCCCGGTGCGAATGCGGATGATTTCGTCGACAGGGCTGACGAAGATTTTGCCGTCGCCAATTTCGCCAGTGCGGGCAGCAGAAATAATCTTGTCGACCACCGTATCAACCTGGTTCTCTTCCACCACAATCTCAATCTTGAGCTTCTGGAGAAATTCAACGGTGTACTCTGAGCCTCGGTAGCGCTCGGTCTGCCCCTTTTGGCGACCAAAGCCGCGCACCTCAGACACAGTCATGCCGACGATACCGGCGTTGACCAGGGCAATCTTAACCTCGTCAAGCTTAAAGGGGCGAATGATAGCTTCTATTTTTTTCATAGATCAAACTAGGGTGTTTCAGCGGTTGTCTCTTGGCTTCGGTCTATGTGTATCGGGCTTGGCCCCTAGGATACTGTATTACCAGCTACAAAAGCTGAGACAGCCCCTGGGTAACTAGCTGAGAGACTGAAGTCGATACCCAGAGCCTGAGCTGCTGCGTCTTAGCGAGAGTTGCTCAAAAGGGGCTTCATAATCAAAAACCCGGCCCCAAAGGCGCTAATCACGATTAACAAAATGGTTGCCCCCAGCCACAGCCCGCTCATATCTGAGGACTGCTGGCTCAGCTGACCGGGGCGGTTGGCGTCCAGCCGCTCCTCGGTGTAGAGTCGCTGGGCTGGGGCGGCCTGGGGTCGCTGGGGCGGCTTAGGCGCTTTTTTGGCCTTAGCCTTAGGCTTCATCATTTGGGTGATCTGGCTAGTCAGATTAGACACCCCTTCGCCCACCGATTCTGACAGCCGCTCGGGCAGAGAACCAGCGCTGTCTTCTGACAGCTGCCCAGACTGCATGGCCCCAGACTGCATGGTCCCAGAATCAGCACCAAAGTTGATTTCCATCGGTGCCCGCATAGTCGATGAAACTTCCACCGGCTGGGGCTGACTTCCTTCTATGGCCTGCTTGAGCCGGGCCGCTGAGTCGGCAAAGCGAATCATCTCCTGGCGCAGCACCTGGTTTTGCTGGGTGAGCTGCTGATTTTGCTGAGTCAGCGAATCGGCCATGGCCTGGGTGGCCCGCAGCTCGGTCGCCAGCTCGCGGTACACCGAGATCGGCACTGAAGGGGCCTGGCGGTTGCCCTGGGGTGCCTCTGGAGCCACAGCGTAGGCAGAGTCGGGAGAAAAAGGTACGTTCATGATGACGGTAGAAGGGGCGTTAAAAACGTGGAACAAGCCTAAAAATTGGTCTGCCCTAGGGTAGTCCACATTAGGGCAAATGCACCAGATTTGGTCAAAAATTTAGTCAAAAAGTTTTCACCTGGTGCCGTTGGGGAGAAAGGGTTTGAGGGTCGCGGTTTCAGGCATGGCGCTAGACCTTGCGCCTAACTATCCCTACCCAGAGCCTTGGCCACCGCCGCTGAGTCAGCCACAAAGCCAAAGCACTGATTCACGTTGTAGACCGTGGCCTGGGCGCAGTAGTCGGGGGAGGTAGTGGCGCTACAGTCGCGGATCAAAATGCAGTCGTAGCCCAAAAAGTTGGCGTCTTGCAGGGTGGCCATGACGCACTGATCCATATTCACCCCGGCAAACAGCAGGGTGGTTTTGCCCAGGTTGCGCAAAATGCTGTCCAGGGGGGTATCCCAGAAGCCGCTCATGCGGTACTTATCAACCCAGATATCCTGGGGCTGAGCCTCTAGTTCATCGACCACGGCGGCGGCCCAGCTGCCCTTGGCAAGCACCGGGGCACCGTTGGTGGGCAGGGGGTCGCCGAGACCTACCCCGGCGCCGCTGGGGTTGTAGACATGGCGCAGCCCGGCGCTAATGTTGAGCAGGTCGGGGCGGTTGCCCCAGTTTACCCAGACTACGGGAATCTGGGCCGATCTCAGCCCAGGCAGCAGCGATCGCAGCGGCCCAATGGCCTGGCGGGCGGGGGTGACATCGACCCCAATGCTGGCCAGCCAGCCGTCGGGGTGACAAAAATCGTTTTGCATATCTACCACCAGGCAGGCGGTTTTGCTCAAATCAACCCGCAGCTGCTTAGTCTGGGTCGCTAGGTTAGCTAGACGCGGCTGTAGCTCTAGGCGGCTAATGTCGGCGACCTGGTCATTAACCCACCAGGCGTTGGGCGGCGTTCCCAGGGGGCGGAGGTTTGAGGCGTCCATAGCTGCCCTCAAGCTTAATTAGCAGTATCTGAAGCTAGCTAAGTCTAAAGCTATCTAATCTGAAGCGCCAGCCCGGCCAGCAGGGCGGTGACCAGATAGGCCGACGCCACCACCTGAATCTCAGACCAGCCCGATAGCTCAAAGTGGTGGTGCAGTGGAGCCATTTTAAAGAATCGCTTGCCAACGCCATCGGGGCCTTTGGTGGCCTTAAAGTAGCCGACCTGAATAATCACCGACAGCGTTTCGGCAAAGAACAGCAGGGTGAGCACCAGCAGGGCAAACAGGTTGCCGCTGAGAATGGCCACGGCCCCCAGCGCACCGCCCAGGGCCAGAGAACCCGTATCGCCCATGAAGACCCGCGCCGGGTTGTGGTTGTGAAGCAAAAAGCCCAGGCAGGCCCCGGCCATGGCCGCACAAAAGATCATCAGATCGGGGTGGCTGGGGGCGACAATGGCCGCTAGACCCATAAATGCGATCGCCCCCGTGCCGCCCATCAGCCCATCTAGGCCATCGGTGAGGTTGGTGGCGTTGCTCTCGGCCACCAGCACAAACCCCGCCAGGGGCCAAAATAAAAAGCCGAGGGGCAGCCCTAGCCCCAGGGGCAGAGCCACGGTGGTAATCGGGGCTGAGGCGATCGCGACCGGCTGACTGGCCAGCACCCACAGGCAAAACAGCGCCGCTACGGCAATCTGCAGGCCCAGCTTGGCGCGGGGCGAAATCCCCTTATTGGAGCGCCGCTGAATCACCTGCCAGTCATCCATCCAGCCGATGGCACCGTAGGCCAAGGTCAGCGCAGACACCGCTACCACATCGCGGGCCAGGCCCGTAGCCACCAGGGCGGTGATCACCGCCACGGGCACAAAAAAAGCACCGCCCATGGTGGGAGTGCCCGCTTTTTTCAAATGACCCTGGGGGCCTTCTGCGCGAATAAACTGCCCGGTCTTGAGGGCGCGCAGCAGCGGCACGGCCCAAAAGCCCATCAGGCTGCTGCCCAACGCAGCCACCAAAAACGGCACCATAATCGACGTACCCAGGCTGGCAGCGTTGCCGAGGGTGCTATCTAGGCCAATGGCCGTAGCACTCAGCCCCAAACCCAGCAGCCAAAAAACAGTCTGGCCATTTAGGGACAGCCGCTTTGGGGCTAAAAACTTCGCATCCACAAACGATTCCTCAAATTCGTCACACCACACACCAACAGGAGTCTACTGGATGATCTGCCAATTGACTACGGTCAGCGTCAGGAAATAGTCAGGAAGTCTAGAAGAATAGTCCCATTGAGGATTGAGGGGCGAAGTTTTACAACACTTAACAGCACATTAGTGACGTGCGACTAAAAAGTGCCGGAGTCATTGATCACTGTAGGGTGCATAACGCTAAAGCGAGGCTCCGCCAACGCGCAGCAATGCACCAGTAGACAAGATCGCAGTTGGTACCCTATTTTCTTGCGACTCCCTTGGTGCTGATC
>JBBSLR010000094.1:0-8688 GCA_038255045.1 Phormidesmidales cyanobacterium | reverse complement strand
GCGGCTGACGGCAAAGCGGCCCGATCGTCACAATCAACCACCCTGTCCAGGGGAGGTTGAAAGAAGGCTCTAGACGGCGGCCGCGGCCGCCGGGTATCGTCACAATCAACCACCCTGTCGAGGGGAGGTTGAAAGAGTAGGCGAGACCAAACACCTAGCTCATCGATCCAGTCACAATCAACCACCCTGTCCAGGGGAGGTTGAAAGCAAGATGGCTACCCGATCCCCTGGTTTGTAGAAGGCGTCACAATCAACCACCCTGTCCAGGGGAGGTTGAAAGATCCGATTCTGACAAAGCTTAAGCGAGTTGAAAGAAGGCAGTGGATTGTGATTCTTGAATGAATCAACATTTAGCCACCACTGCAAGGCAGTAAACGACATTTATTCTGTCACTGCCGCTTTAACGACAGCAATGTGTCTCGATGACACTAATCTGTCATAGACGACAGAAGTATGTCACCGATGACAAATAAGGTGTCACTGTACAACAGGGCGGATGATGGGAATTGAACCCACGAATGGTGGAATCACAATCCACTGCCTTAACCACTTGGCTACACCCGCCATAATCGCGATAACTAATATAGCATCGATGGTTGCCCCCATGCCACGCAGAGAGCAGGTTTTGTTCTGACAATTCTTTAACTGGGCCTCCCGTAGGTCAGGTCTGCCGGGGGGTGATCGCCGCTGCTAACCTCCCTGTCATCTAATCGGGGTGGCGGTGCCGTATTACGGTTATCTAATTTCGAGAGATACGCCATGTCGGTTTCTATCATCATTCCTACCTGGAACGAAGCGACCTGCCTGGGCCGTACCCTGGGTCTGTTGCAGAGTCTCAACCCGCCCCCCCGCGAGATTTTGCTAGTGGATGGGGGCAGCAGCGATCGCACCGTCACCATCGCCCGCGCCTATGCCGACCGGCTGCCCCTCACCGTGATCCAAGCCCCCGCCCCAGGCCGCTCGGTGCAGATGAACCTGGGGGCTGCCGCCGCCAAGGGCGATGCCCTCTGCTTTCTCCATGCCGATACCCTGGTGCCCGACGACCTGGTGCCGCTGGTGCAGAGCACCCTGGCCAACCCAGAAATCGCCTGCGGCGGGTTTGTGTCGCTCATGACTGGCCCCCACACTACTCGCTGGGCCATCTCGCTACACAACGCCCTCAAAACCTACTACGCGCCGCTGCTATTTCGGCCCCACCTGTTCTTCACGCGGGGGCTGCGGCTGCTGTTTGGCGACCAGGCGATGTTTTGCCGCCGCGCCGACTTTCTCGCCTGCGGCGGCTTCGACCCCGCCCTGCCGATTATGGAAGAAGCCGACCTCTGTCTCAAGCTTTGCCGCCGAGGCCGCATTCGCCAGCTCAACCGCGTGGTGCAGTCTTCCGATCGCCGGGTTGCCGCCTGGGGCGCTTTAAAGGCCAACGCCATCTATTTGATGATTGGCTTTCTCTGGGGGCTGGGGGTGCCCGCGACTAGGCTGAAGCAGTTTTATGAGGAGGTGAGGTGAGGAGATGGGGGGATGGGGGGATGAGGAAGGGATGTCCACTCTCTCACCTCCTCACCTCCTCACCTCCTCACCTCCTCACCTCCTCACCTCCTCACCTCCTCCCTCCGGCTGACAATTCAGCCCCCAGTCGTAGGGTAGGTACTCTAGCTTGGTCAGCGCCGACAGCGGCGGGGTCGGGGCCAGATACGAGCCGATATAGTCGGGCACCGAGGCGGCCACCCGCAGAAAGTCTTCGCCATACCACTTAAAGATCTGGCTGCAATAGAGCACCCCGGCCTCGGCGTCGTAGCGAACCTTGTCAGGGTTGTGGATGAAGCGGTGGGCATCGGTTTCGAGCTGGGCCTCAACGATGTCGGGCCAGTAGGCCTCGTTGCGCAGAATGGGGCAGCCCCCCGAGGCACACACCAGGGCAAAGTGAATGCGCGGCTCTTTGAACTGGGGCCGCAGGGTGCCGTGCTCAATGCCGTTGAGGCTAGTGGGTTTGCCGTCGAGTTGGTAGAGCGATCGGCTAAAGAAGCGCCAGAAGCTGAACCAGTTGGGCAGCCCCAGCACCTTCGGTAAAATCGAGTCGATGGGGTACTGCTTTAGCACCTGCTGAATGGTGAGACCGTTGTAGAGGTTGATCAGCAGCGCCAGAGATTCTTCAGCGGTGAGGCCGTCTAGGCAGTTGGGTAGAGAACCCAGCCAGGCCTCTAGAGCAGAGCTATCTGACTGCTGCCAGCGGGCATAGTCGACTTGGCCCTGGTCGTCAACGTAGGTCTGAAGCAGGGTATTCCAGGGGGTAAAATCCAGCATGGTTGATCTCCTGCGCCGGTTGTGTATGTCTCTGATGCTAACGCCGATGAATCTAGGACGAGCCGCAGCCTGGTGGGTGGTCTACCGCTGGGTGCAGCGGTCGTTTCCGGGGGTGCCCACCGTGACGACCCAGGGTCTGGCAGATTGGTTGAGCGAGGGCAAACTGTCTAGCCCTATGGGGCCTGCCCCTATTCTGCCTATTGTGCCTATTGTGATTGATGTGCGGCGAGACTACGAGTTTGCCGTTAGCCACCTGCCCCAGGCCCACCCCGCGCCAAATCTGGATGCGGTGCTGGCCCTGGGGTTAGACCCCCAGCAGCCGATTGTGGTCTACTGCTCGGTGGGCTACCGCTCAGCTCGGCTGGCGGCCCAGCTGCGATCGGCGGGCTACAGCGAGGTCTATAACCTGGCGGGGTCAATTTTTCAGTGGGCAAATGAAGGCAGGGTATTGGTGCGCCAAGGGCAGCTCGTTACAGTCGTGCATCCTTTCCACCCAATTTGGGGCCTGCTGCTCAAGCCGGGTCTAGCCAGTGCTGCTGAAGACTAAGCGGTCGACCGTAGCTACAGGGCCGACCTGGCCAAAATTTGCTCCCACTGGGGCAGGTCTTCGGGTAGGTCTATGTCTGTCAGCGGGGTCAGCAGCTCTACGGCTAGCCCCTGGGAAGTGGCTGTCGCCAGGGTTTGGGCTAGCACCTGGCCCGTGCCCCAGGCGATCGCCTCAAATAGGGCGGCCTGGGGCTGGCGCAGGCCAATCAGGTAGTAACCGCCATCGGTGGCGGGGCCGAGCACCACATCGGCGCTTTGCAAGGCCTTGAGGGCGGCGGCGAGGTGGGCGGTGCCCAGGGCGGGGCAGTCGCTGCCGATCGCGATCGCCCCCACCCTCCCCGCCGCAAAATTTTGTTCAAAAGCGGCCATTAGCTTCGCTCCCAAATCGCCCTCGCCCTGGGGGTAGTAGGTGATGCGATCGCCTAGCCAGCCCTGCATTTGGGCCTCGTTGCCCCCGGCAAAATGTACCTCTATCGCCAGGGGTAGCTGCTGGGCGGCGGCGGTAACCTGCCCCAGCACATGCTCGGTCATAGCCTGCTGGAGGGCGGCAGCCCCCCCTGGCCCCAGGTGAGGAATCAGCCGGGTCTTGGTGCGCCCCGGCTCGGGGTAACGGGTGAACAACATCAGCCCGTAGGGCGCTGGGGCATGGGGGCTAGGCAAAGTCATGGCGGCGGTGGGGCAAACAGCGGAACAATTTATCTCCCATCGTAGTTTTTTGCAGAGCTTTGGGCACTCTAAAGCGCAGTAAATCGAGCATCATTAGGCAACAGACATCAGGGGCCAATTGTGATTCCAGGACACTGTGAGGGTTACTAGGCCGAGTGAGCATGGCATATCCTCCTACCTCTGATTTGACTTGGGCCGCTGGGGCGGTTCGAGTCGGCATTCTGCATTCTCTCACCGGGGCCATGGCCGCCAGCGAAACGCCCTTGGTGGATGCGGCGCTGATGGCGATCGACGAAATCAACCAGGCCGGGGGCGTGCTGGGCCGCCCCCTAGAACCAGTGGTGGTCGATGGCGCCTCAGACCCGAACCAGTTTGTGGCGGCGGCTCAGTTGCTCATGGCCCCAGACCCGGTGGTCACAGTATTTGGCTGCTGGACTTCTATGAGCCGCAAGGCGGTGCTGCCATTGCTAGAGGCCCACAATCGGCTGCTGTGGTACCCCGTCCACTACGAAGGGCTGGAGCAGTCGCCCTGGGTGTTTTATACCGGGTCGTGCCTCAATCAGCAGATCGAACCAGCCCTCGACTGGCTGCTCAGCCAGGGCAAAGAGCGAATTTTTTTGCTGGGTTCTGACCACCTGTTTCCGCGAGTGACTAACAAGGTGTTGCAGGGGCAGCTGAGGCGGCGCGGTGGATCTGTGGTGGGCGAGACCTACGTACCCCTGGGGGCCACCAACTTTAACGAGATTGGCGAGAAAATTTTGGCGACCCAGCCCGACGCGGTGTTTAACACCCTCAACGGAGCCAGCAACCTGCCCTTTTACACCCAGTGCCGAGCGCTGGGCATAACTGCCGATTGTCTGCCGATATTGACCGTCAGCATTGGCGAATCGGAGCTACAGCACGTCGCCGCAGCGGTGGGCCACTACGCCTGCTGGAGCTACTTTCAAAGCCTAGAGACCCCGGCCAACCAGGGCTTTGTGGCCCGGTTTAAGCAGCGCTACGGAGCCAGTCGCGTCACCAGTGACTCGATTGAGGCCGCCTACAGCCAGGTGTACCTGTGGCGGGCCGCCGTCACCGCCGCCCAGACCACCGCCACCGACCCGGTGCGCCAGGCGGCCTACCACCAGCCGCTAGAGGCTCCCGGCGGCACCATTTACTGTGAGCCTAATCACCACCTGCAAAAGGCTTGCCACGTGGGTCAGGTGCAGGCCGACGGCCAGTTTCGCATCGTCTACTCCAGCCCTGGGCCGATTCGCCCGCTGCCCTGGCTGGGCATAGAAGACCAGTCGTTCCCCGCCGCGGCGGTGGTGGTAGAGATGCTGGGGGAGGTCTCGCGCACGGTGCAGTCGAGCTGGGAGCTAGAGCAGGCCCTGGCCCAGCGCCAGCAGGCCGAAACCGCGCTGCGGGCCGCCAATGCCGAAATCACCAGCCTTAACCAGGCCCTGCGGGCCGACAACCTGCGCCTGGGGGCCGAGCTGTCGGTGGCCCAGCAGCTGCAGCGCATGGTGCTGCCCCGCCCAGAAGAACTGGCGGCGATCGCCGACCTAGAGATAGCCGGATTTATGGAGGCCGCCGCCGAGGTGGGGGGCGACTACTACGATGTACTTCAAACCGATCGGGGCGTCACCCTAGCGATTGGCGATGTCACCGGCCACGGCCTCGAGAGCGGCGTGTTGATGATCATGGCCCAGACCGCCGTGCGCACCCTGCAAGCCCTGGGGGGAACTGAGGGCGGCATGATCGGCCCGGTTCAGACATTGCAGGCGATTAACCAGGTGATTTATCACAATCGCCTGCGCATGGGGTCGCACCGACACCTTTCCCTGGTGCTGGTCGACTACCACCAGGGCCAGCTCACGATCACGGGTCAGCACGAGGAGATCCTGGTGGTGCGGGCCAGCGGAGCAGTGGAGCGCATTGACACCCTCGATCTGGGCTATCCGGTGGGCCTGGTGGCTGACATCGCTCCCTTTGTGGCCCAGCACACCGTTGAGCTGGCGGTGGGCGATGGGGTGGTGCTCTACACCGACGGCATTACCGAAGCCGAAAACGACCAGCGACAGCCCTACGGTCTAGAACGCCTGGGGGCCACCGTGCAGCGGGCCTGGCCCGGCTCTGCCCCAGCGATTCAGGCGGCGGTGGTGGCGGACGTGCGATCGCATATCCGCCACCACATTATCTACGATGACATTACCCTGGTTGTGCTCAAGCGCCGCGTCTAGCCCGTTGACTTCTCTAGATCACTCCCCCGAACCCATGAATCGCCCAACCGATCGCTCTACCGACGTTGACCTGCTTAGGGATCTCGACCACCTGCGGCAAGAAAACCAGCGTCTGCGCCAAGAAAACGACGATCTGCGCATTGCCCTGAGCACCACCGCTGAGCATGGCGACCTGATCGAGGCCGACCTGCACACCGCCAACCAGCAACTGCGGGCTGAAATGAATGATCGCCTGCGGGCCGAGGCCACCCTCAGAACGCTGTTCGATGTCATTTCGCACCAAAAGGCCGACCTTGAGATCATCATGCACACCATCATGGAGCATGGCGATACCGTCGACACCCAGTGGCACCAGAAGTTTTGTGCCGCCATGGTGCGGGCTGACGTCGACGGGCTCACCCAAATTTCTAACCGCCGTCGCTTCGATGAGTACCTCGAACAGCAGTGGCAGGGCCTAGCCCAAGAGCAAAACAGCCTCGCCATTATTCTCTGCGACATCGATGCCTTTAAGATCTACAACGACACCTACGGCCACCTGTCCGGCGACAACTGTTTGGTGCAGGTGGCCACGGTGCTGCGCCACTGCCTGCACCACCCCAGCGATCTGATGGCCCGCTACGGCGGCGAAGAGTTTGTCGCTGTTTTGCCGCGCACCAGCCTAGCCCAGGCCCAGGTGGTAGCCCAGCGCATGCAGCGGGAAGTCTTAGGGCTGCACATTGCCAACCAGCACTCGCCCGTGGCTCCGGTGGTGACGGTGAGTATTGGGGTGGCCTGCACCACACCCCAGATCGCCGCTGGGGCGACTACCCTGGTGCAACTGGCTGACGAGCAGCTATACCAGGCCAAACGCCTGGGCAAAAACCAAATTTGTGTCGTCAGTGCCTGATCATGCGTTTTCTGATATGGCGTTCTAAATCAATCTTTTCGTGCTGTTGTTTTTGCAAACATATTTTGGGCTTTAGCTACCCCCGGATCGGTTTATGAGTATTACCCTTCACGCTGACCAATTTGGTCGTTTTGCCACCTGCCTAGAAAACAGTAGAGAATATCTGACCATTTGCTTTTCGCCCTCGGCCTCGGCCCGGCAGCAGCGGTGGCGCAACTACGGGCTATCGGCGGATTTTTTGGGCGACTACTTCGCTACGTTCTTCCCCGGCAGCGCTAAGCCATCGGGGGTGGCCGAAGACCTGATGCGCCGAGATGCGGTCAAAGCCGCGATCAGCTACATTGCCAACGAGCTGCTAGAAAACGCTATCAAATACCACAGCGATCTGTCCCAGGAGCCGATCAGCATTTCGCTATTTCTCTACGAAGATTACATTGTTTTTCAGTCGCTCAACCTGATAGAACCCGCACCAGCAGAACAGTTCAAAGAGTTTATCCGGGGTATTCTAGACGCTGCCGATATTGACGCCCAGTTTGCCCATCAGCTAGAGAAGGCCGCCACCGGCCAGGGAGAGTCACACATGGGTCTGATGACGATGATCTGCGACTATGGCGTAGAGGTTGGCTGGGGGTTTAAGCCCAGCCCTGACCACCAGGACTGCCTCCAGGTCGATGTCCAGGCCTACCTTAGCCTCAGGGCGGTGTTTTAGTTTTGCCCGTCGGGCCATCCAGATACAACGTTTAGTGGCACTATCCCCCATTTCACGATGCCCCATTTCACGATGATTGAAACCGAAGACTACCGCGTGTATCACCAGGCCGAAACCGCCACGGTTTTTTTAGAGGGCTTTTTGCGCCTCGACGGCATGGAGGCCTACCAGGCGATCATGAATCTGCTGCTGGCGGCGGCCCAGGGGGAAACCTGCACCGTTGACCTACACCAGCTGGAGTTTTTAAACAGCTCGGGCATCAGTATGCTCTCTATGTTTGTGGTCAAGGTGCGCGATCGCGCCACCACCCGCCTCCGCTTTCGCGGCTCCGAGGGCATTCTCTGGCAGACGCGATCACTCAAAAACCTCAAGCGCCTGATGCCCGCCCTGCAGATCGAAATGCTGCGCCCCCAGAGCAGCCCTGACTAAACTCCAGAACCCGGATTCCCCAGGGGCCAAATGGTCGGGGCGTTGGCGCAGCCGTCGGGGCGAATTACATTCGCCCCGAGGAACCGGGGACAACCAAACCAGATTTAGTACACAGCCAGACAAGCAATCCACAAAAAAGGCGCGGCTTTGGCCGCGCCTAACTGCATCAGTTCTGCCCGATCAAGGCCAGTAAGGGGCCAACCGGAGGGCAGAACCGGGTAGATGCATTACGGGTTCGGCAGGTTGCCAGGGCGCACCGAAATAGTTTGCTCACGGCCATCGCGGCGCAGGGTCAGCGATAGATTTTGCCCCACCGACGATCGCTCCACGGCCTGCTGCACCGCTGCGCTCTCGGTCACCGGCTGGCCTTCGATGGCCAAGATAATATCCCCATCTCGCAGACCGCCCTGGGCCGCTGGGGAGTTGGGCATGACTCGGCCAATCAGCACACCCGATTCTGCTTCTACCGAGAAGGGGCGGTTGGGGTCGCTGTTGATGTTTTGCTTCAGCTCCGGCGTTAGGTTCACCATTTGAATGCCCAGGTAGGCATGCTCAACCCGGCCCGTTTCGATCAGCTGGCTGCTGATCCGCTGCACGGTGTTGATCGGAATGGCAAAGCCAAGGCCCTGGGCACCCTGGATGATGGCGGTGTTGACGCCAATCACTTCGCCGCTGAGGTTGAGCAGCGGCCCGCCAGAGTTGCCGGGGTTAATGGCGGCGTCGGTTTGAATAAAGTCGACGCGCTTGTCGGGGACGCCCACATCGCGGCTAGAGCGGCCGGTGGCGCTGACAATGCCAGCAGTCACGGTGCTGTCGAGGCCAAGGGGATTGCCAATGGCGATCGCCCACTCGCCCGGTTGAATTTGGTCAGAGTTGCTCACGGCAACGGTGGGTAGATTGCTGGCCTCAATTTTGATTACGGCAATATCGGT
>JBBSLR010000093.1:0-8701 GCA_038255045.1 Phormidesmidales cyanobacterium | reverse complement strand
GATCTGGCCCAGCGCATGGAGCTAATGGAGGTGAAGAGTTTTGTGCTCACCGACCCCGACATTCTCGACCGGTTCGCCGCCCCCTACCTGCAAACCGGCAACGCCAAAAGCCGCACCTACAGCGACACTCGCACCACGCTCCAGGCGGGGCTGCTAGATATTTTGGCCCGCAATATCAGCGCCCCCAAGCCGATCAACCTCTACGAAACCGGCGAAGTGCTGCGATTCACCCCGGCGGGCGACATTCGCGAAAGCCAGGGCTGGGGTTTTGCCAGCCTCGACGCTCGGGCCTCGTTTACCACCGCCAAAGCCTACATGCAGACCATGCTCAAGGCCCTGGGCCTGAGCTACGAGCTGGCGGTCTGCGCAGCCCCTTACTACATCCCTGGGCGCGCCGCCACGGTGCTAGTTGACGGTCGGGCTGTAGGAGAATTTGGCGAAATTCATCCCCAGGTGCTGGCGCATTTCTCGTTCCCGGAGCCGGTCTGTACTGGGGAGCTAGACTGTACCGCCTGCTTGGGTACAGGCGCTGCAATCTAGAATAGAGGCCACGCCCAGGGGCGTCGTAGTCATAATGGTAAAGGTCAATTAACCAAAGCGAACTCACCATGCGACTACTACACACCATGCTGCGGGTCGGCGACCTGGATCGTTCTCTCACGTTTTACTGCGAGCTGCTGGGCATGCAGCTGCTGCGCAAAAAAGACTACCCCGGTGGCGAGTTTACCCTGGCCTTTGTGGGCTACGGCGACGAGGCTGACCACACGGTGCTAGAGCTGACCTACAACTGGGGCACAGAGTCCTATGACTTGGGCGATGCCTACGGCCACATTGCCCTAGGGGTAGACGACATCTACAGCACCTGCGATCGCATCAAAGCCCAGGGCGGCCAGGTGGTGCGCGAGCCCGGCCCCATGAAGCACGGCTCGACGGTGATTGCCTTTGTGCAAGACCCTGACGGCTACAAAGTAGAGCTGATTCAGCTGGGCAGCTCTGAGGGGCACCGCCAGGCGGCGGCACCTGAGATGGCCGTGAATTAGACCTTGATTTAGGCGATCGCCCCCTGGTCTAAACACCAACAGGGCCTAAACACCAACAGGGTCTAAACACCAAAAACGGATGGTTTCGTCGGCGCTGGTGCTGACCACCATGCGGCTATCGGGGGTAAAGGCCAAAGCGCGTATGGCCCAGGCGTGGCGCAGCCGGGTGGTTTGGTTTAGCCCGTGGAGGTTGATCAGGGTGAGCTGGCCATCATCGGCCCCGATCGCCAGCCAGTCTCCATTGGGGCTGATCGTCAGGGCGGTCACCGGGCTAGGCGATTTGTGAATTATTGGCCCGTCGTCAGGGCTGTCTGCGCTCCACACCTGCCCGTGGCCCGCTTGGTCGCCGCTGACGATGCGGCCATCGGGGTGGTAGGCGATCGCGGTGATTGGGGCTTTGGGGGCGATGAGGGTGCGGGTAAGCCGTCCCGAGGGAAGCGACCAAAGGCGAATTGTGCGATCGCGCCCCCCGCTCACCAGCAGATTCCCCCCGGCATCTACCGCTAGGGCCGTCACCTGGTCTTGGTGGTGCACCAGGGTTTTTGGCGGTTTTCCCCGGCTTAGTGGCCCCAGGTAAATGCGCCCATCGCCGCTGCCCACCGCCAGGGTGTCGTCGGGGGCGATCGCCAGGGCAGAAATTTGCCAGCCCGATACCGGCAGTTGCTGCCCGCTGTAGTCGCCTAAATTCCACCGGATCAGCTGGCTGTCGTCGCCGCTGCTGATGATCGCATCGCCCTGGGCTGTAAACGCCACGGCGTTGGCAGGGCCACGATGACCCAGGCCAAACATCCCCAAAGACCGGCTAAAGCTGTGGATTTGCTCGCCGTTGGTGCAGTCCCACAGGCGTACCGAGCCGTCGGAGCAGGCGGTGGCGATCGCCCGACCCTGGGGGCTGACCGCCAGCCCGTTGGCCACAAACCCCGGCAGGCTCAGCGCAAACCGCTGTTCCCAGAGGGGCGGTGGAGAGTCTGAGGATCGTACCGGTGCCTGGGGCGATCGCTTGGCACCGCCCTCTACCGCCAGGCCGCTCCAGCGCAGGTCGGCCAGCACCGCTTGAGCAGTGCCGTAGCGTTCTAGCAGGCGGCGGTTGACCATGCGATCGAGCACGCGGCCCAGGGCCTGGCTCACGGGTGCGGTGACAAAGGGTCGCCACACCCAAGCATCGTCGCCGACCGAATAGAGGTCGAAGGGATGCAGCCCCGTGAGCAGGTGCAGGCAGGTCACCCCCAGGCTAAAAATGTCGCTGGCAAACACCGCCTTGCCCAGGGCTTGCTCGGGGGCCGCGTAGCCAGCGCTGCCGATGACGGTGGCGGTTTGCTTTAGCTGGGCGGGGTCGGCAACCGCCTTCGCCGCCCCAAAGTCTACCAACACCAGCGGCTGCGGGGCCGGGGGCGCAATGATGTTGGCGGGTTTGATGTCGCGGTGAATCACGCCCTGGTCGTGAATGTAGGCCAGCACCGGCAGCAGCTCGTAGAGCACCCGCCGCACCAGCGCCTCGCCGCCCAGGTCTAGGTCTTGTTGAAACTTGTCCAGATTGGAACCTGGAACGTATTCCTGTACCAAAAACTGGCCCTGAGCGCTGTCAACCACACCCAGCAGCGCGGGAATTTGGGGGTGCTGGCCCAGGGTGGCCAGGCGGTCGGCCTCCTGGTGAAAGCGCTGGTGGTGATTAGGCCGATTTTTTTCGATGGCCCAAGACATTTGCTTGACGACACAGCGCAAAGGCGGATCGCGGCCTTCATCCACCGCCAGGTAGGTGCGACCAAAGCCACCCTGGCCAAGCAGCTGCTGACAGCGATAGCGATCGGCTACGCACAGAGGCTGGCCACAGGCAGTGCAGCCCCCCGCCCGGTCATCGTTCTTAGGCTGTGGACAAGCAGGATTGACGCAAAGAGTAGTCAAAGGATGGCTCGATTCCCTAGGTCGGCACCAGCTCGCCGGGGCGCAGCTTGGCCCACTTGCCCTGTTCTGCGGCAAAGCTATCGCAGCCGACGACGTCAAACTCTTTCTCGGTCACGTCACCGACGGTGCGGAGATTGACGTTGACCGTCGGGTTCATCGCCTCAAAGCTGGGGGAATCGGTCAAATGAGGCTGCTCATGCAGTTCTTCCACCGCGTGGTAGGTGGTGCAGCGATCAACGTAGTGGCAGTTTACACAAATGCACATAACACGCCCTCGACGGGAACACCGTAGGCCCAAGCCCACATCTCCAGTCTAGCCAGCCCTCGGCCCAATGGCCGTGATTCTTTGGCCGTCATGCTTGAGCGGGGCAGGGCTAGGGCAGTAAAGGGGATGCGTTTTCTGGTAGTCTAGCTCAAGTTTTTTGAATGTCTCGGGCAGCCCAGCTTAGATGTTGCAAAATGAAAACCCTGAGGGTTTTTGGGTTGCGCGCGGCGGTGGCAGGGTGTCAAGACTAGAAAACCCTGTTGTAATGAAGTAAATGAGGGTTGATTGAATCCAACGCTATCACCGATTTCCCTGGCAGTGGCTACTGAACAATCGGCGCTTTCGCCCAAAACCTGGCCCTTTAGCGTGTCGCTACTGCCACCGCAAGCCTACCTGGTGGGGGGAAGTGTCAGAGACGCACTGCTGCGCCGTCAGGCCGACTATTTAGACCTCGACTTTGTGCTGCCAGAACGGGCGATCGCCACCGCCCAGGCGATCGCCAAACAGTACGGCGCGGGCTTTGTGGTGCTCGACGCCGACCATCAGATCGCCCGCGTGGTTTTCCCCAACGCCACCGTTGACTTTGCCCAGCAGGTGGGGCCAACCATCTACTCAGACCTGCATCGGCGCGATTTTACGATCAATGCGATCGCCTACAGCCCCCACCGCGAGACCCTGCTCGACCCCCTCAATGGCTGCGCCGACCTGGCCCGCAAAACCCTCTGCATGGTGGCCGCCGAAAACCTCGAAGACGACCCCCTGCGGCTGCTGCGGGCCTACCGCCAGTCGGCCCAGCTGGGCTTTAGCCTCGACCCCGCCACCCAGCAAATCATTCGTCGCCTGGCCCCGGCCCTGGGGCGCATGGCCGCTGAGCGGGTGCGGGGCGAGCTAGACTGCCTGCTCAGCCTGCCCGAGGGGTCAACCCTGCTGGCCCTCGCCTGGCAAGATGGTCTGCTGCAAACCTGGCTACCCGATATTGACGGTGCTCAACTAGAGCGCCTGGCCACCCTCGATCAGCTGGCCGCCCAGTACCACGAGCGCTGGCCCGCCTACTCGCAGCTGCTGCACAGCTGGGTCAAGGAGCAGACCACCCCCGGCCTGCACCGCAGCTGGCTGAAGGCGACTAAGCTCAGCCAGCTGTTGCCCACCGATCTGGGGGCGGCAGAGGCCACCCTGGTGCGGCTTAAATACAGCCGCGCCGAGCAGCAGGCGGTGCTGAGCATGCTCAAGGGCTGGCAGTATCTGCACCAGCGCCAGGGCGTTGCCCTGCTGCCCCTCGGTCAGCAGTATCAGTTGTTTAAAGTTGCGGGGGCTGCCTTGGGCGGCGTCGCTCTGCTGGGCCTGGCCCACGGCTTGCCCGAGGCGCTAATTTTGCCGCTGGTTGAGCGGCACCTCACCCCCAACGACCCGGTGGCCCACCCCCAGGCCCTGATCACGGGTAAAGATCTAGTGCAGGGCCTGGCCCTGAGACCAGGCCCCAAAATTGGCGAACTGCTAGAAGCGGTGCATTTAGTCCAGGCCGAGGGGCTGGTGAGCAACCGCGAAGAGGCCCTGGTGTGGGTCAAGCAGCAGCTCTAGCCGCCTCGGCAGTCGTGCGTTGGGAGCTGTCCTACGTGAGTTCGATAGAGAATAGTGCTTGGGCAAACAGTCTGATCGTCCCCGACCGGGAGGGGTAGGGGGGGGGGAAATGGGACTACGAAGCCTTTTCCCGTATTCAGAAGCTTACTTTTCGTCGCCATTTTGACCCACCCCGCCCTCCGGGCACCCCTCCAAGGAGGGGATCTGGCCAACTTTTCCGCTGCATGGGATGCCATCGAACTGACGTTGTCCTAGCTACCGGTAAACTCGGCGGCGGGTTCTACCAGAGATTCTTCAACGTCTTCGGGAGTGGCCGCCTCGGGAGCTTCTGCGTCTTCAGGGGCAGCGGCTTCGGGGACTTCGATCTCCTCGGGAGCTACGGCTTCAGGGACTTTGATTTCTTCGGGGGTGGCGGCTTCAGGGACTTCGATTTCGTCAGGAGTTACGGTCTCAGGGACTTCGATTTCCAGGTCTGCGGCTTCAGGAATTTCCGATTCCTCAGGGGCTTCGGCGGCGGGAGCATCGATATCTTCAGTGGTCTCAGCCTCGGTGGTCTCAGCTTCGGTGGTCTCTTCGACCGTAACCCCAGAGGTAGCTTCTTCAAGGGCGGCTTCGATTTCTGCCTCAAGCTCGGCTTCGAGGGCGTCTACGTCAACGGCAGGGGCAGCTTCGGTTTCAGCGGCCTCGGTTTCAGCGGCCTCGGTTACAGAGACAGGTTCAGCCTTGGGGTCTTCAGCTTGGACGGGGGCACCCAGGGCGATACCAGCCAGGGTTAGGCCACCGGCAGCGAGGGCAAGCTTGCGGTACAGGGACATAATTTTCTTCCTCAAAAAAGCGTCTTTGATGGGGCTGAGGGTAGTGCTACAGATGTGCTACAAAAACTACCTTCAGCGTTTGGTGAGACTAGCACGGGGTCTGGGGCGAGACTAGCGGTGTTCAGGAAGAAGTATGAAGTTTTGATTAAGCGATAGGAATAACTTTGTTTAAGGCCCAGGCCGGGAACTTTCTCCGCAATCTTGGCATCTAGACATGATTTGCCGCGCCACCTTTGGTTAAGGAATCTGGAAAAACGCTACATTACCCAGTGGGATCAGACAGGCCAAAGGCTATGTAGCTCCGTAAATACTCTCTCTGCTTTTAATTGCTCACTCTTTAATTGCCGCCCATGACCATCGCACCAGCTCCCACCTCTCAGTACGGCGATCGCGCCATCCATCAGGCGGCGATAGAACCGCTGGAGAAGTGGCCCAACCCGTCGGAGAATGTCTATACCATTCACCTAGAGCATCCGGAGTTTACGGCGCTGTGCCCGCGATCGGGGTATCCAGACTTTGGCACCGTTGTGGTGGACTATTGCCCAGGGCCGTGGGTGGTGGAGCTGAAGGCGTTTAAGCTCTATATCAATAGCTTTCGAGACCAGCGGGTGAGCCATGAGACGGTGGTCAATGCGATCGCTGATCGCCTGTGGGAAGAGCTTCAGCCGCAGGGCTTGCGGGTGATTGGCGACTACACGCGGCGCGGCGGGGTGAAGACGGTGATTGCGGTGAAAAAAGGCAATTGCGACGAGTTTGAACCCTATACAGCCAACGCCCTATAACCAAAAATTTCCCCTGCCCCGTAGGGGCGTAATGCTTGCGTCCGATGCTTGCGCCCGATGCAACGTCTTAGGTTCTTTGCAATCAACTCCTTACCCATGATGCTGCTCCCTATGGGGTATCAGCGAGTGCGGTTTCTCCAGCCCATGTTTCTCCATCAGCGCCTGGTCGCCCATAATTTTGCGGGGGCAGCCGTCGGCGATGATGTGGCCTTCGTCGATCAAAATGACGCGATCGCATACCTCCAGCACAAACTCTAGGTCATGTGAATGTCTCCGGCGGCGGGGGTGAGCACACCGCACAGCAGCATGAACAGAGTGGTTTTGCCGCAGCCGTTGTGGCCGATGCGCGCAATGCCCAGGGGGGGACTAAGCCTAGGGCAAAAAACTCCCCCCTGGCTAAAACGGTAGGATGAGAACAGGGAATCTCAGCGTGCTGGCAAAACTGACTATGACCACCAACCTGGCCCCTCCCATGACCTTTGATCAGTACCTCGCCCGCCCACATTTCCGTCCTTTGCGCTGACGGCAAACGAGGTGCTAAATCCGGCAGAATAGGCACCTGTGCGCTTCTTTTATTCATCCATCTACCGAGCCAAGAACCTAATGTATGACGTCATTGTGGTGGGGGCTGGCCCCGCCGGAGCTGCGACCGCCTACCACCTGGCCAAGCAGGGGCACTCGGTGCTGATCGTAGAGAAAGAGTCTTTGCCCCGCTATAAGCCCTGTAGCGGCGCGGTGTCGCCCAGCGTGGCCGAGTTTTTTGATTTTGACTTTGCCCCCGTAGTAGACCGTCCCGTGCGCCGGGTACGCTACACCTACAAACTGGGCGACCCCATTGAGGCCGAGCTCACCACCACCGACCCGATTTGGATGGTGCAGCGGGAGGTGTTTGACCACTTTCTTGTGCAGCAGGCCCAGGGCCAGGGGGCACAGCTAAAGGATGCTACCGCTGTGACGGCGATCGCGAACCAAGGCGACTACTGGCAGGTCTCCACCGCCGATGGCATGCTAGAAGCCGCCTACCTGGTGGCCGCCGACGGGGCCAACGGGCCAATGGCCCAGTGGCTGGGCTTTCCCGATCACACCCTGCGCCCCGCCAGCGTGCTAGAAGTGCCCGCCCCGGTGGGCGATGACTGCGCCATCAACTTCGAGTTTGGCCTGGTCAAGCAGGGCTGCGCCTGGAACTTTCCCAAGGCAGACAGCTACTCCATTGGGGCGGCGACGTTCTTGGGCCAGGTCCCGGCAGATTACCGCAAGGTGCTCGAAAAATACAGCCAGTCCTTCGGCGTTAGCCTGGGGGCGGGCCAGGTCTACAGCCACCCGCTGAAGCTCTGGGACGGCAACTACCCGCTGCACACCCACCGGGCGGTGCTGGTGGGCGAAGCGGGGGCGATCGTCGATCCCCTCAGCGCCGAAGGCATTCGCCCCGGCATGGTCAGCGGGGTGCGGGCCGCCGAGGCCATCCACGCGGCCCTGGCTGGGGATGCTGACGCATTGGCCAACTACACCGCCACCATGCACGCCACCTGGGGCGAAGACATGCCCTGGGCCAAACGCATTGCCGGGCTATTTTTTCGGGTGCCGGGGATCGGCTACCGGGTGGGCATCAAGCGACCCACAGCCACCCAGCGACTGGGGCAGATTTTGGCCGGAGAGGTGTGCTACGCCGATATCGCCAGTCGGGTGATGAAACGCATGAGCGGCGGGTTGCTGTCGGGGTAGCGCACACAGAATTATGAGCACTATACATGCTGGAAGCTGGACGATAAGTGATCTTCATGCGTCAACTGCTGCGGATGTAACACTTCATCAGCAGACGATTGTATAGACATGAGCAGGGGATTCATCCATTGACTCCAAGTCTCGACAGGGACTCTAATAACTTCGTTGTATGCGCATTCGTAAGGTATGCCAGCATCTTTAAGTTTACCTTGAAGCTTTAAGCGAAATTCATTTTCTAAATCACTACCGTAAAGCCAGCCCAGATTGTGATAGGTGACTTATTGCTGATAAATGAATATTTAGGACTGCAAGAGCCTTCCATTGTGCCAGTTCCCCACTCAATTTTGTCAAAGTCTGAGGCATGAAACAAATCGATCATTTGTCGCAGACTTTCTACATAGGCTGGTTCTAAATGTTTGCCAGCATCTTCCAAAAAAGATTCTTTAGTCCATCTCCCTCTCCCTCTGTTTGGCTTAGGTGCGATCCCGCTTTGTTTAGCTATTTGAGCTACTCTGGTCTGGCCAATAATTCTGGGAATATGGGTGCTGAATTCACCGCCACTGTAGCGCCGTAGTTCAAGCGCAAGAACTTCTGTAG
>JBBSLR010000092.1:0-8714 GCA_038255045.1 Phormidesmidales cyanobacterium | reverse complement strand
CAGCACCTACAAACAGCTGCAAGAGATTCGCCTCTACTACAACTTTGAGGATGTAGACATCGACCGCTACACCCTCAACGGCGACTACCGCCAGGTGACGCTCTCGGCCCGCGAGCTGCCGGTTGAGCAACTGCCCCCCGAAGCCCAAAACTGGATTAACCGCCAGCTCAAATTTACCCACGGCTTTGGGGTGGTAATGAGCCCGGTCAACCAGGTGACCTCCAACGGCCTGCCGGAGTTTTTTATTCGCAATGTGCCCCCGGTTTCAACGGTGGATGTGCCGCTGGATCAGCCCCGCATCTACTACGGCGAAAGCACTCGCAACTACATTTTTACCGGGGCCAACACCGACGAGTTTGACTATCCCGAGGGCGACACCAACGCCGCCTATCGCTATACCGGGGCAGGGGGCGTGCCGCTGAATTCCCTTCTGCGGCGGCTGGCCTACGCCTACGACCTGGGCAATGTGCGGCTGCTGCTTTCTAACTACTTCAGCGCTGAGACGCGCCTTCACTACCACCGGGTGATTACCGATCGCGTTCGCCAGGTGGCCCCCTTTCTCACCTTTGACGGCGACCCCTACCCCGCCCTGATCGATGGCCGCATCAAGTGGATTTTGGATGGCTATACGAGCAGCGATCGCTACCCCTACTCAGAGCCGCTCAACCGCCGCACCGATCTGGTGTCTCTGGTCGATAGCGCCAACCCGCTGATGCGCAACGGCGTCAACTACATTCGCGATGCGGTCAAGGTGTTTGTCGATGCCTACGACGGCAGCCTGGAGTTTTACGCCCGCGATCGCGAAGACCCGCTGCTGGCCACCTACAGCAGCATCTTTCCCGATGTCTTTAAGCCCATGGGCGAGATGCCTGCGGGCTACCGTGAGCACCTGCGCTACCCCCAGGATATTTTCACCGTGCAGGCCCAGATGTACCGGGCCTACCACATGGAAAACCCAGAGGTCTTCTACAATCGCGAAGACCTCTGGCGCTTCCCGGAGCATGTCGAAGACGGCGTGGTGACGGCCATGGAACCCTACTACATCATCATGAAGCTGCCCCGGCTGGCCCAGGAGGAGTTTTTGCAAATTTTGCCCTTTACCCCCGCCAACCGCGACAACATGATCGCCTGGATGGCGGGCGGCTCCGACGGCGACAACTACGGTCGGCTATTGCTCTACGAATTTCCTAAGCAGGAGCTGGTGTTTGGCCCCACCCAGATCGAGGCCCGCATTAGCCAGACCCCCGAAATTTCTGAGCAGCTTACCCTCTGGAGCCAGCAGGGGTCTGGGGTGATTCGCGGCACGCTGCTGGTGATTCCGGTGGAGCAGTCGCTGCTGTATGTGCAGCCGATTTATCTCAGGGCCGACCAGGGCGAGCTGCCCGAGCTGCGGCGGGTGATCGTGGCCTATGGCGATCGCGTGGTCATGCGCGAAACCCTTGACCAAAGCCTAGATGCTGTCTTTGGAGAAGCGAGCGCACCCCCACCCGAGTCTTCCCCGGCTGACCCAGCCACGCCTTTACCCACCAATCTGGCCGATTTGATTCAGGCCGCCCTAGAGTCGTACGAAAACGGCCAGCAGGCCCTGCAGCAGGGCGACTGGCAGCGCTACGGCGAAGCCCAGCGGCAGCTAGAGAGCGTTCTTAGGCAGCTCGATCAACAAAATCCGTAACATTTGGGACGACATTACACCAGTTTTACGGGCTGTCTGAGGTTGATTGTGTCAATATCAGCCACCGCGGGCATACTATAGGGAATTCTCCGGCCTGTGAGCTGAATTCATTGAATTCAATAGACCCCTATGTCTAATACGTCTCCCAATGCTTTGCAAATGGCCCGCCAGGGCAACCCAGATGCGATCGCAGCGTTGATCAATCGCCATCTGGAAGCCCAGGGCATCACCGCCCACGTGGCCCAGCAAGACAGCACCCTACAGGTGAGTCTAGAGTCTGCCCAGGTGCCCAACCAGGCTGACCTGGTGGCCTACGTAAAAAAAGGAATTACCGGGCTAGAACTAGCCGCTGTCAACCACCTCACCGTGAGCGCCAAGCAGCCAGGCAGCGACGCCAGCGCCTGGAGCGAAGACCTGGTGCTGCAAGACCCTCCTCTAGATTTTGGGGCTGGGGATCTTGGGGCTGGGGATGTGGGTGACGAGGCAGATGCCGAGCTAGACCTGGGGTTTGAGCCTGACAGTACTAGTAGTACGGAGCTAGACGGCCTAGACGATTTCGATGCTTTGCTGGCGGGAGACCCCGGCGATGTAGATTTGGGCTTGGCTGACAGCGGCCTGGGTTTAGATACATCTACTGACATTGACTCAGCCTTCGCCAATGTCAGCGCTGACTCAGCTGCTGACTTCGATCTTGACTTTGGCCTCACCGACGCACCCGCCGATAGCGCTACCGCCGATTTAGAGTTTGATTTGGGTCTGACTGACGATTCGGGCATATCTGCCGCCGACCTCGACTTTGGCGCAGCTGAGGCTGACTCAGCCGACGACTTTGATCTTGACCTGGCCCTGGACGATACCTCTGCTCTCGCCGCTGCCAATCTGGAGCTAGATTTTGCCGAGACCTCAGCAGCGGCATCTGGCCCTGAAGCCGACCTCGACTTTGACCTGGGCACGTTCGATGAATCTGGAGATGTCACCTCCGTGGGCGACCTAGACTTTGACCTGGGCGAAGCTCCGGAATTCTCAGCTTCAGTGAGCGACGCAGACTTTGATCTAGATTTGGATGAACCCGTCGAGGCAGCCCCAGCCAGTGACCTAGATTTTGATCTGGGCATGACCGAAGATGCAGCCCCAGCTAGTGACCTAGATTTTGATCTGGGTATGACCGAAGATGCAGCCCCAGCTAGTGACCTAGATTTTGATCTGGGTATGACCGAAGATGCGTCCCCAGCTAGTGACCTAGATTTTGGCCTGGGCACGACCGAAGATATTGAAGCGGCGGCATCAGGGGATGATTTAGGTCTGGGCTTGGGCGAAGGGGCCGAAGCCTCATCGGTGAGCGACCTGGACTTTGATTTAGGTGTGGGCGATGAGCCTGCCGCTGGTGACTTTGATCTAGATCTGGGCGATGAATCGGCAGCTAATTTCGCTACGGATAATTTTGATTTAGACCTAGAGGATACTTCTGAGAAAGAAACCCCGGCGGCTGACCTCGACTTTGATCTAGATTTCGCCGAGGAAACGCCTGTGGTTGCTGCTGAGGAGAGCTTTGAACTCGACTTTACTGAGACTGAAGTCGGTGCCGAGGCTGATTTAGATTTTGGTCTAGATTTCGATGGGGGCGACGCTGATGCAGGCTTTGATGCCGGGGAGTCTGACCCGGGTGCAGGACTAGATCTAGGCTTTGACCTCGACTCTGAGCTGGCGTTTGCTGAGGACCCCGGCACGGCTGAGCTAGGGGAATTGGACGACCCGGCTGCGATCGCAGAGGCCAACGCCTTCGACATGCTTGACGATGCCTCAGTTCCACCGACTGCGCCCGAAACTGGCGGCGACCTCGACGACCTGTGGGATGACGCTAGCTCCGTTGTTGACCTGACCGATAGCACCTGGACTGCTGAGGCCGATCTGCCCGACGATATGGCTGCTTTTGAGGATTTTGAGAATATAGATCTGGGTGCTGCCGTCGATGACATGGCTGACCTGGGAATAGAGGAGTTTGGTGCCCCTGAGTTTGGTGCTGCCGACTTTGGTGCCGCCGATTTAGACCTCGACTCTCTGGCCATTGAGGGGTTTGAGCCTCAAGGGTTTGAGACCGAAGAGTTTGATCTTGAGGAGCTGAGCGCTGAGGCGATCGCCCCAGACGACATCGCCTTTCCCGACCTTGAGCTAGCAGCGGATGCCCCAGCCGGAGACTCAGCTGCCGAATTAGACAACCTACCTCCAGACCTGCTGACCCCAGATGATCTCGGCCTGGAGGACATTGCCCCAGAGGACATTGCCCCAGAGGACATTGACTTTGAAGATTTAGGGGCCGCCGCTGACCTTGACTTGGCTACCCCCGCCGCCTTTGCCCCAGAGGGCTGGGCCGCTGAGGCTGAAGACAACTGGGCCGCAGAATCTGACCTAGCCTTCTCGGCAGAGACCGACCCAGAGAGCTACGCCGGCACAGACCCAGAGCTAACCGACCCCGGCAACATTACAGATGCCGCCCCCCAGCCCTGGGAAGACGCCGAGGGTGGTTTTGACCCTGATCTAGTGTTTGAAGCTGACTTTGACCCTAACCTTGCGGATCAGCCTGGGTTTGACCCCGGTCTAGCCTTTACCCCCCAGGATGAAGCAGACTTCGCTACCCCTAACCCCTTTGAGGCCGAGGCATTTCCCCTAGACGATGACGCCGCGCCCTCTGACTTTGGGGCCGATATGCCCTTTGCGACCATGGAGCTAGATCAAACCGTCGAAGGCGACCTGGTGTTCTCGGACGATCTGGCCCTAGACAGCAGCCTGGCCGCACCCGATGCCTATGGCTCCAGTGACTATGGTGACATCACCCTAGAGCAGCCCGACTTCTACGGTGCATCTGACCCAGACTTAGCCTCAGTAGGGTTTGTTGATGCTGAAGCAGACCTGGCCTTTGAATCGATTGAGTTTGCCCCTGACGACCTAAATGTCCCAGGGTTAGATGACGGCGGGTTTGGTGACGGCGACTTGGGTGACGGCGACTTTGCGGCCGACAACTTTGATGCCCCCGACTTTGGCGACCCCGATTTCACCGATCCCAACTTTACCGACGAAGACGTTGCCGTACAAGAGTTTGGCGACCCTGGCTTTACTGATCCTGACTTTGGCGATCCTGATTTTAATCAGCCGGGCTTTGGCGATGACGGGTTTGGTGTAGACGGGTTTGACGACAGCCCTGAAGCGGCCAACGGCTTCCTCCAAAACGGGGCAGCGCTGGTGGATGACGAACCCGACGCCACCGACGACTTTATTCAAGAATTTGGCTCAGACCCCTCAAGCCACGTTTCTCTCACGCCCGACCAGTTCGACGAACACGGCAGCGTGCGCCGCTCTGGCGGGTCTGGTCTGCCGATGAAGCTGATCTTAGGTCTGGGTCTAGGGGCTTTGATTTTGGCTCTAGCCGGGCTATTGCTCAACGGGTGGCTAGGTCGCCTGCGACAGCCCAGCCCTGGGGGTGACCCCGTGGTCACAGAGCCTGCGAGCCCTGAAGAGGCCCCCCCGGCAGAACCGCCCGTTGACCCTGCTGCTGTAGAAGATGCCGACCGATTTAGACAGGCGGTCAACGCGGCCCAAACCGCTGCCAACCAGGCCCAAAGCGCCAATAGCGCGGCTGGGTGGCAGGCCGTGGCCGACTCCTGGGCCAGTGCGATCGCTCTGATGCAGCAGGTGCCCGAGTCAGACCCCAACTACGCTGTGGCTCAGCAAAAGGCAGTGGAGTATCAGCCCAACCTGACCTACGCCCAGCAAAATGTGCAGCGGTTTCCCTAGGTATTGCGCCAGAGTATTGCGCCAGAGTATTGGGCTGAATGGCGCTATCAATCTACCACCGGGCTGCCGTGGTGGTGGGTCATATACCACTGCCCGGACATGCGCTCAAAGCCATTGGTGGCCATCGAGCGAGCCTCTAGTCGCCGGTCGCCGCCGCTAATTTGCAGCACATTTTCAATCAGCACCACGTAGGCCAGGTCGCCACTGACCTCTACGGTGAGAATGTCGGTGTCGATTTCGAGGTAGCTGGTGTTTTGAAAGATCCGCTCCCAGGCGTCGCGGATATCGGCCCAGCCCTTGAGGGCATCGCGGCCGGGGTGAATGCAGAGGCAGCCCATGTCCTTTGACCAGACCGACTCCATCGCTTCGATGTCTTTTTTCTCAAAGGAGCGGTAGAAGGCTTTATTGGCGGCCAAGACCAGTTCGCGATCGCTAGTCATCGGGTCCTCACTGATAAGATACAGGGGCGTTTCCCTGCCTCCTGTCTTGAGCATAGCTAACGGCAGGGGGAGGCAACCACCTCCGGCTCTAAAGTTGCAGACCTGCATGCTAAAACTTGAAAATTTGACAAAGCGCTACGGTTCGAAGCCGGTACTGCAAAATCTCAGTCTCACCCTACAGCCAGGGGAAATCTACGGGCTGCTCGGCCCCAACGGCGCCGGTAAGACCACCACCATCAACATTATCTGCGGGTTGCTTAAGGCCGACAGCGGTACGGTCACCATCGGCGATCGCCCGGCGGGCGAAGCCACCAAAGCCTGGGTGGGAGTGATGCCCCAGAGCAACCTGCTCTACGGCAGTCTGACGTGCAGCGACAACCTGGCCTTTTTGGGTCGCCTCTACGGCCTCTCGCGCCAAGACTGCCAGCGGCGGGTCGATGTCTGCCTAGGGTCAGTCAACCTGCTCGACCAAAAGCACACCCCCGTCGAGCGCCTCAGCGGTGGCATGCAGCGACGGCTGAGCATGGCCGCCGCCATGCTGCACCGCCCTAAGCTGGTGATTCTTGACGAACCCACTACCGGGCTAGATATAGAGGCCCGGCAAGAACTGTGGCAGCTAATTCGGCAGTTTAAGTCGATGGGGGTGACGGTGCTGCTCACCTCCCACCTGCTCGACGAGGTCGAGCGGCTGTGCCAGCGCATCGGCATTTTGCGCCAGGGCCAGCTGCTGGCCGAGGGCACCCTAGAGGAGCTGCGATCGCGCATTCCGGCCCAGGAGATTGTCACCGTTGAGACCAGCGACCGCGAGGGGGCGATCGCCCGCGCCCGGCAGCTGGGCTACCCCCACCGCACCTACGGCGGCGACCTGGCCTTTTGGGTGCCCGACCAGCTCGAACTGAAAGATCTCGTCACCCGCTTTGAGGGCATACCCCTCGATTCGATCGCGCGATCGCCCATCAAGCTAGAGCACATCTACCTTGAAGTTACCCGTCAGCCCGAGAGAGTGGTGGCTGCGTAGGGGAGTAGGGCGTGGGAGTCGGGGGTAGGGGTTGGGAGTCGGGGATCAGGTTTGCGATTTCGCCTTACCCCCTACCCATCCACCCCCTACCCCTCTCCCCCTTCACGACTGCCAAATTTAGCCTGAGCTAACTAGCTCATCGACCACCATCGCCGCCAGCTTGGCCGAGGCCCCTGCCGCCCCCCGCACCGATCGCAAATCTTGCCGCATGATGTCTAACTCGTCGGGGTTGGCCAGATAGCCCACCACCGTTTCGGCCACCGCCTGGGGCTTGAGCGGGCCGATTAGCTCGGGCACCACCGCGCGTTTGGCCCAGATATTGGGCCAGGCAAACAGCCGCCCTTCCTTATATATCTGTCGCAATATCAGGGTGTTGATGGCCTTGGCAAAGCTGTCGCCCACCACCGGCAGGTTGGCCAGCAAACCGGGAATGCCATCCCAGGCTTTCATTGCCTCTAGTTTTTGGGTGGGCAGCAGCACCACCATGGGCACAGCTAGAGAACCCAGCTCAGCGGTGTTGGCCCCCACGGTAGTGAGGCAAAACCGCATTTGGGCCATTACGTCGTAGGCGGGGTGGGTCGGCCACAGCAGCACCTCCAGCCCGCTGGGGGTACGCAGCCGGGGCAGGGCAGAGTTCTCGCCCACCAGCGCCGCTGTGGTAGCTCCCTCAATCAGGCGAATATCGGCGTTTTGGTCGGCGTTGACAAACTGGGCCAGCGCCTCTAGCGTCAGCATCGGCGCGACCGGAATCACAAACTGGGTCTGAGGGCGCAGCCGGTGAATTGCCTCGGCAATCCCTAGGGCAAAGGGCAGGCCGACGCTGAGCTTATTTTTCTTGGATCCCGGCATGATGCCGATCAGGTCGTGGTCGGGCAGCAGGTGAAGGCGATCGCGCACCGCCGCCTGGGCCAACCCATCGGTCTGCACATCGGCCATCAGGTCGCCGATCACCTCGCACTTGTGGCGATACTTGGCCGGGGCCGCCTCGACAATCGCCGGGGTCATGCAGCCAAAGCGATCAACCCAGCCGTGCCAGCGGGCATCCCACTCGGCGTAGATCACGGTGCGATAGCCCAGGCGCTTGGCGATCGCTACGGGATACACCTGGTCGCCGCCCAAAAACAGCACCACGCCCTGGGGCCGCCAGTCCCACCCCGCCGCCGTCTTGCCCGTCAGCAAAAAGGGAAAAAAAGACTCCGGCCCCTGGACCCGATCAACCTCCGGCAGGCTGCGGGCCATCTCGGCCTCGCGCCCCGAGGCGTTGGTGCAGGGCGACAGCACCACAGAGATGCGGGTTGAGGCGGGCAGGCGCGATCGCAGCTCTCGCACCACGGGCCGTACCCAGGTGGCAATCTCCCCCGGCCCGTTGGAGAGAATCAAAATATCGCCCAGGGGCAAGGTTGGATCAATAGCGGCGGTCATGGGGTTAGAGTCCACCAGGTTGAATTGTCGATATATATGTTGTCCACATATATCGACGGAATCGACGGATTTTTATAACGACGGATTTTGGCCAGGGCACAGCTGCATGCCTGTAGTCTCGCCGGGGGCAAATTGCCCCTAGGCCACCCTAAGAACACCATCATACGGACTCCAGGTGCCCCTGATCCCATGGGTTACGCTAGAGCTACGGATCCTGTTTCTTCAGTAAGCCCTACCCAAACCGATATGGTTGCCATTCAGCTGCGTCAACTCGATGTTCCGCCGGGGCAGCGTCTGCTGCTCCACGATGTCAGCTGGGCCGAGTTTGAGGCGATTCTCGATGAGCTAGGCGAGCACCGCAGCACCCGCATTG
>JBBSLR010000091.1:0-8728 GCA_038255045.1 Phormidesmidales cyanobacterium | reverse complement strand
CATGACCCTAACTACCCCCTCAGCCCCGCTCCCCACCACGGTTCGCCCCCGCGATGTGCAGGTTGCTGACATTGGCCCCCAGTCTCAGGTGCTGCGATCGCGCACCTGGGATCGGCTCAAATTTGAGGTGGAATATAGCCGCCAAGGGGGCACCACCGCCAATGCCTACCTGATCCAGGCCGATAAAATTGCCCTGATCGACCCGCTGGGCGAATCGTTTACCGACCTCTTTTTGGTGGAGTTAAAGCAGCGGGTCGCTCTGGCGCAGATTGATTACATCGTCACCAGCCACATCAATGCCAATCGGCTTGCGACCCTGACCCGGCTGCTAGATCTGGCCCCCCAGGCCCAGATTGTCTGTTCGAGGGCGGCGGCCAATACCCTCAAAATCGCTCTGGGCGATCGCGCCGACCGGCTTTGCCCGGTGCGCTCTGGGGAAAGCCTGGATCTGGGCCAGGGCCATGTGCTGGAGTTCATTGTCGTGCCCACGCCCCGCTGGCCCGACGGGCTCTGCACCTACGACCCAGCCAGCCAGATTCTCTATAGCGACAAGCTGTTTGGTGCCCACCGCTGCGACGATGCCCTCTGGGATGAGCAGTGGCGGCAGCTGGAGGGCGATCGCCGCTACTACTTTGACTGCCTGCACAGCCCCCAGGTCAAACAGGTGGAAACGGCCCTGGATCTGATTCAGCCCCTGCCGCTCAAAACCCTTGCCCCTGGCCACGGCCCCCTGGTGCGCTATAGCCTCAGTCGGCTGATGCAAGACTATCGCCAGTGGTGCCAGCACCAGGCTCAGCAGCCCCTGCGGGTGGCGCTGCTCTATGCCTCGGCCTACGGCAACACGGCCCAGATGGCGGATGCGATCGCCCAGGCTCTCACCGCCGCCCAGGTCGCGGTGACGGCCATCAACTGTGAACAGGTTGACCCCAACACCCTGATTGACACCCTCAACCAGTGCGACGGCTTCATTATTGGGTCGCCCACCCTGGGTGGCCACGCCCCCATCCAAATTCAAACCGCCCTGGGCCTGATTTTGGCCAATGTGCCCAAAACCAAGCCGGTAGGGGTATTTGGCTCCTACGGCTGGAGCGGCGAGGCGATCGACCTGCTGGAGCAAAAGCTCAAAGATGCCAACTACCCCTTTGGCTTTGAGCCTCTGCGGGTGCGCTTTAGCCCCGATGCTGAAGCGCTAGAGAACTGTACCGAAGTCGCAGCCCAGTTTGCCCGCTACTTGCGCAAGCGCAAGCAGCAGGTGGCCCGCCCCGTAATGGCTGAAGCCCAGGGCGATCGCACCACCCAGGCCCTGGGGCGAGTCATCGGCTCCCTCTGCGTCATCACCACTCAACACCAGGGCATTCACTCGGGCCTGCTCACTGCCTGGGTTTCCCAGGCTAGCTTTAGCCCCCCCGGCCTGATGCTGGCGATTCCTCGCGCTGCCCCCGGCCTCGGGCAGCTGGGGCCGGGCACCAGCTTCGTGCTCAACATTCTTAAAGAAGGCCGCGCCGTGCGGCGTTATTTCTCAGCCCAGCAGAGCACGACCGACCCCTTTGACCACCTCGACCTTGCAGTGGCCGCCAACGGCTGCGCCATTTTGGCCGATGCCCTGGCCTATCTGGACTGCACTGTCCTAGAGCAGTTGTCTACTAGCGACCACAGCTTGCTCTACGCCAGGGTGCAGCAGGGCGATCTGCTGGCTAGCGACGGCAGACCGGCGATCAACCATCGCAAGTCAGGCAATCAGTATTAGCGTAATCCAGCTAAAAGCCTGTCCGGGGTGTCGGTACAGCCGGCCCAGTTCAGCGTCTAGGACGCGGACGTTTTTTGGCTGGAATGCGTCTAAGTCACAATTCACGCTCTCTTACCTACTAAACCGGTCATGCACAAACTTTCTCCTCCTGCCCAAGAAGGCTGGGCGATTCATATCTACAGCCGCGATCGCAACCTACTTTGCAGCCTCGAACCCTCCCATCTCTGGGCCTTCGCCGCAGGCGCAGCCCTGGGACTGTTGGTTGCGGTGGTTGGCTACAACCTGCCTACGGCCCCCTTGCCTACTTCTCCAGTGCCCCCTCCAGCCGACTTCACTGCGCCACTACAGATCGATTAGGTGACTTCCTTACCGGAAATCACCCAATATTGCCATGCTCTCAGGTGACACCTGCTTTGCATCGTTTTTTTGAATTCGGATTTGTAATACCGAATTCTATTTGCATGCCTACCCCCAACTGGTAGGGGCATTGCACTGCAATGCCCCTACGGGGTGCCTGGTTTGAATCGGGGTTTTTGAATTCGGGTTAAGTGCTTTGCCAGCGATCTGCCTAACCTGCTCGAATTAATCATATCTATAGAGAAATGAATCATTAATAAGTCAAGCTTATAGCCCAAATTGAAAATTACAGTCCAAATTCGCAGCTCAGAGTGGATCACCGGCCCAAAAGTTGCTATAGACTTAATCACATCAAGATAGAAATTTTGATAGATTTCTATCTATGCTTGCCATCCTGATCCCTAAGCTCTGACCCAGGAGGAATTAAACGTGGATTTCCTGTCCGATTTCTTGACAAAATTCGGGGCGCAGTTGCAGTCCCCTACGCTCGGCTTTCTGCTTGGTGGTATAGTCGTTGCCGCCCTCGGAAGCCAACTGGCCATTCCAGATGCGATCTATAAGTTCATCGTCTTCATGCTGCTGATCAAAGTCGGCCTGAAGGGCGGCATTGCGATCCGCGAGTCCAATCTGACGGAGATGCTGTTGCCCGCGCTGTTCGCTGCGGCAATAGGTATCCTCATCGTGTTCATCGCGCGCTACACGTTGGCCAAGCTGCCGGGCATTAGAACCACGGATGCCCTTGCGACCGGAGGCTTGTTCGGTGCCGTGAGTGGCTCTACCCTCGCCGCTGGCATCACGGTACTGGACGCGCAAGGCATTGAATACGAGGCCTGGGCCGGCGCACTCTATCCCTTTATGGATATCCCAGCGCTCGTGACGGCGATTGTCTTGGCCAGTATTTACACCAGTAAGCAGAAGAGCGACAAGTATCGCAAAAATGAGGAGTATCTCCGTACGGAAACGGTTGCCGCAGGCGGATATGCCAGCGAGCAGATCGTTCCCGCAGGTGGATATCCCACCATCGACCAGCGCGGCACTGCCGGCGGATATCCCGGCGAGCGGGGCGGTTCCTCAGGCGGGTCTTCCAGCCAGCCGGGCGGTGCCCCAAGCCAGCGGGTGAAGATCTGGCCGATTGTGAAGGAAAGCCTCCAGGGATCTGCCCTATCGGCACTGCTGCTTGGTCTCGCTCTAGGCCTGATAACCCGGCCTGAAAGTGTCGTTGAGAGCTTCTACGAGCCCCTCTTCCGCGGCCTGCTTTCGATCCTGATGTTGGTCATGGGTATGGAGGCCTGGTCAAGGATTAACGAGCTGCGCAAGGTGGCCCAGTGGTACGCTCTGTATGCCGCAGTAGCGCCTCTTCTGCATGGGTTCATTGGCTTTGGTCTCGGTATGGTTGCCCACTACGCCACTGGTTTCAGCCCTGGAGGCGTCGCGCTCCTCGCCGTCATCGCCGCCTCAAGTTCAGACATCTCGGGGCCGCCCACGTTGCGAGCCGGCATACCATCGGCCAATCCTTCCGCCTACATCGGCGCGTCTACAGCCGTCGGCACGCCAGTTGCGATTGCTATAGGCATACCACTCTTCGTCGGGCTTGCCCAAGTGATGATGTAGCCTGATCCCAGGCGAGTCGCGGTCTGCCAGGGCTTCTCTGGCCCACAACTAAGTAGTTCAATGAATACACAAGTAAGGAGGTAACCTACATGGGCAAGATAGCCAACAAGCTCGTCATCATCACGGAAAAGATTCTGCTGAAAAAGGTCGCTCAGATCATCGACGAAGCCGGAGCTACCGGTTATACGGTGTTGGAAACTGGCGGTAAAGGTAGTCGCAGCGTGCGCTCGTCGGGACAACCCAGCGTTTCCGACACTAACTCGAATATAAAGTTCGAGGTGCTCACCGACAATCGGGATATAGCCGAGAAGATTGCGGATCGGGTCGCAGTGGAATTTTTCAACGATTATGCGGGCATTTCCTATATCTGTGAGGCGGAGGTACTGTACGCGCACACTTTCTGTGGCCCAGACGGCTGTTGAGTCGAGATGACGCAGAACCAAAAAGCCGGGGCCATGCCCCGGCTTTTTAGTGCCGTGTTTCGTGCCCGCAGGACGTTGACGCCAGCGAAGAAGTCATTGGCCCAGACCTATAGGCCGCGCGGCTGCTGAATCGAGACGATGCAGACGTTTTTTAGATGCAATGCGCCTAATTCACAATTCACGCTCTCTTACCTGCCAAAACGGTCATGCATAAACTGTCTCCTCCTGCCCAAGAAGGCTGGGCGATTCATATCTACAGCCGCGATCGCAACTTACTATGCAGCCTCGAACCCTCCCATCTCTGGGCCTTCGCTGCAGGCGCAGCCCTGGGACTGTTGGTTGCGGTGATTGGCTACAACCTGCCCTCGGCCCCCTTGCCTACCTCTCCAGTACCCCCTCCAGCCGACTTCACTGCGCCACTACAGATCGATTAGGTGACTTCCTTACCGGAAATCACCCAATATTGCCATGCTCCCAGGTGACACCTGCTTTGCATCGTTTTTTGAATTCGGATTTGTAATACCGAATTCTATTTGCATGCCTACCCCCAACTGGTAGGGGCATTGCACTGCAATGCCCCTACGGGGTTCCTTTTTTGAATCGAGGTTTTTGAAATCGGATTTGAGTTAAGTGCTTCCCAACAGTCTCCGTAGCCGGTTCGGATTAATCACATCTATAGAGAAGAGAAGCACCAATAAGTCAAGCTTATAACCCAAATTGGAAATTGCAGTCCAAATTTGCAACTCAGAGTGGATCGCCAGTGCAAAAGTTGCTATAGACTTAATCACATGGCAAGCCAATCTGCAATTGAATTAAGTCAATGCAGGTTTCATTTATCTCGATGGCTAAGATCCCGCTGATGCCTTTGGCAAAGGGGCTCCAAGTCATCTTTGATGCCCCACAGCTTTTAAACTCTGTCCACCCTAGTTACTTGCGTTTTCTCAATCGGAGAGCGCAGCAAGGAGGTTTTATGTCCGATTTTTCGAGAGTCACCCGTCGTAAGTTTCTGACCACTGCTGGGGTATCGGCAGCGGGCGCAGTACTCCTAAAAAGCTGCGCCGGAAATCCCCCCTCGGCCACCGCCCCAACGGCAACAACGGCTTCGACCGCCGCCCCTGGCCCCGTCACCGCCAACGACACCCCCGAGACCACCACGATCAAACTGGGCTACATTCCCATTGTTGAATCGGCGGCGATGATCATCGCCCAGGAAAAAGGCTTCTTTGCCAAGTACGGCATGACCGGGGTAGAGGTCTCGAAGCAGGCCAACTGGGCCTCGGCCCGCGACAACGTCACCATCGGCTCCGCCGGGGGCGGTATTGACGGTGGCCAGTGGCAAATGCCCATGCCCCACCTGATCAGCGAAGGCATCATCACCAACGGCCAAAAGATACCCATGTACGTGCTGGCCCAGCTCGAAACCCAGGGCAACGGCATCGCCGTTTCCGGCATCCACACCGGTAAGGGATTGGGCCTGGATCTCTCTGGGGCCGCTGACTATATCAAAGGTTTTCAGGCGAACCAGGGCCGCAAGTTCAAGGCGGCCCACACCTTCCCCAACGTGAACCAGGACTTTTGGATTCGCTACTGGTTTGCGGCGGGCGGCATTGACCCCGACACCGACATTGACCTGCTGGCGGTGCCCCCGGCAGAAACCGTGCAGGGCATGCGCAACGGCACCATGGATGCCTTTAGCACCGGCGACCCCTGGCCCTACCGCATCGTCGCCGACGACATTGGCTTTATGTCGGCTCTAACCCACGAACTGTGGGCCTTCCACCCCGAAGAGTACCTGGCTATTCGGGCCGACTGGGTCGATGCCAACCCCAACGCCACCAAGGCTCTGCTGAAGGGGTTAATGGAAGGCCAGCAGTGGATGGATAACTCAGATAACCGACCCGAAGCGGTGAAAATTCTGGCGGGACGCAACTACTTCAATGTCCCCGAAGAAATTTTGACCCCGCCCTACAAGGGTGAATACGCCATGGGCGACGGCAAGGCCGCCTTTAAAGACATCAACGTCGGCCCCCTGTATTGGAAAGACCCCAAGGGCAGTGTGTCTTACCCCTACAAGAGCCATGACCTGTGGTTCCTCACCGAGAGCATGCGCTGGGGCTTCCACAAAGATAGTCTTACCGACTTCGATGTCGCCAAGCGCATCGTCGATCAGGTCAACCGCGAAGACATCTGGCGCGAAGCCGCCACCGAAGCAGGCTTTACCGCCGAAATCCCCGCCGATACCTCGCGCGGCATCGAGACCTTCTTCGACGGCATCAAGTTTGACCCCGCTAACCCTGAGGCGTATCTCAACAGCCTCAAGATTAAGCGGGTCTAGGGAGCTGGAGAGTGGGTGGGTAGGTGGATAACGCATCCACCCCCCTCCCCACTCTTCCCTCTCCCTCAGCACTGGTTCAGAGAGAGATGACCGAGGCAGAAGCATAGGGTCTCCATCGCCAACAGCAGCCCTATTCACTCCCGCCTCGATTTCTGAACCAGCCTACCTCGGCCCACCTCCCTCACAAAAGGTCGGGGTAGGTTTCCTCCTCAAAACCGTTCCCACTTCAGTCCATCCAATACAGAGATAGAAGCCATGGTTACTCAAGCACCTTCAAGAATGCCGCCGCGCCCCAACCCAGTTTTCGCTTCTGTTCAGCAGTTTTGGCAAAAGCGCAGCGGCGACATCATTCCGCCGATGATTGGTATTGCAGTGTTTCTGACGGTATGGCAGTTTGTGTCGTGGTCGGGAATGACTCGCCTACCGGGGCCGCTCAGTTTGTGGACCGATACGCGCACCCGCGAGCTGCTGCTCTACCCGTTTTATGACCTGGGTGGGTTAGATAAAGGGCTATTTTGGCAAACCCTGGCCAGCCTCGGGCGAGTGGCCCAGGGCTATACCGCCGCCGCGGTAGTGGGCATTGCGGTGGGGGTTATGGTGGGCACCAACCCCTGGTTGAATAAGGCGACCTACCCGATTTTTCAGTTTTTGCGGATGGTGGCCCCGTTGGCCTGGGTGCCGATCGCATTGGTCGCCCTACAACAAAACCAGCCTGCAGCGATCTTCGTGATCTTCATTACCGCCGTGTGGCCGATTCTGATCAACACCATCGAAGGGGTGCGGCAAATTCCGGAAGACTACGACAACGTGGCTAAGGTGCTGCAACTGTCGCGCAAAGACTACTACTTGAATATTCTGTTTCCCTCGGCGCTGCCCTACATTTTTACTGGACTGCGAATTGCGATCGGTCTGGCCTGGCTAGCGATTATTGCCGCAGAAATTGTGATGTCGGGGATTGTGGGCATTGGCTTTTTTATCTGGGATGCCTACCAGCAGAACTACATCAGCGAAATTATTTTGGCGGTGTTTTATATCGGCTTTGTGGGACTGCTGCTCGATCGCGCGATCGCGCTTTTGCAGATGAAGATTGCCCCCACCCGCAAGTAGCTAACCTCTCCCCCCAAAGGGCGGCGTGGGTTCCCGAGTCTGGGCTAACCCAGCCCTACCCTTCCCTGGAGGGAATTTGGATACCCCAGCACTGCCACCCTACGGCATAACCCACCCCTACCCCTCCCTGGAGGGGGTTTAGATACTCCAGTGTTTTGGTGGGCGGTGCCCACCCTACGGCATTCATCACAACGATCGCGAGGATAGAACGATGAGTTTATTAGTCGCAGTGGATCAGGTGGATAAGGTCTTTTCTCTAGACGATGGCGGTGAATATATCGCCCTCAAAGGGATTGACCTAACGATTAAAAAAGGAGAATTTGTCTCATTTATTGGCCACTCGGGCTGTGGTAAATCGACCCTTTTAAATATGATTGCCGGGCTATCGCTGCCTAGCTCGGGGGTGCTGACCCTGGAGGGTAAAAAAATCACCGCACCCGGCCCCGATCGCATGGTAGTTTTCCAAAATTATTCTCTCTTGCCCTGGCGCAGCGTGCGCGAAAACATTGCCTTGGCGGTGAACAGCGTCTGCGGTGACCTATCCAAGGGCGATCGCCGCGCCATTGTGCAAGAGCACATCAACCTGGTGGGCCTGGAGCAGGCCGCCGACAAAATGCCCGACCAGCTCTCGGGGGGCATGAAGCAGCGGGTGGCGATCGCCCGTGCCCTGGCCATTCGCCCCAAGCTGCTGCTGCTGGATGAACCCTTTGGGGCGCTGGATGCGCTGACCCGAGGCAATCTGCAAACCCAGCTAATGCGGATCTGTGACGAAAACAACGTCACCGCCGTCATGGTCACCCACGATGTGGATGAGGCGGTGCTGCTGAGCGATCGCATCGTCATGCTGACCAATGGCCCCGGTGCTGAAATCGGCAATATTCTCGAAGTCGATATTCCCCGCCCCCGCCAGCGCCTAGAGGTGGTCGAGCATCCCAGCTACTACAGCCTGCGCAGCGAGATTATCTACTTCCTCAACCAGCAAAAGCGAATCAAAAAGCGGCGCGCCCTGAAGACAGCGGTGGTGGCCCGCCACGGCCTAGAGAAGGTGAACCTGGACATTGGCTTTGTGCCGCTGACCGCCTGCGCTCCGGTGGCGATCGCCCAGGAAAAAGGCTTTTTTGCCAAGCATGGCCTCGATGAAGTGAATCT
>JBBSLR010000090.1:0-8738 GCA_038255045.1 Phormidesmidales cyanobacterium | reverse complement strand
CTGGGGCTGGGGTTGATTATTGCCCTCTCCCTCGATCAGGCGTTTCGGGGCCGGGGCCTGGTGCGCACGGCAGCCATTTTGCCCTGGGCCTTGCCCACGGCCCTGATTGCCCTGGCCTGGCGCTGGATTTTTAACACTGAGTTTGGCGTTTGGAATGATATTTTGCTGCGGCTGCAGCTGATTGTCAGCCCGGTGAACTGGCTGGGGGAGCCGTTTTGGGCCATGGTGGCGGTGATTGCCGCCGACGTGTGGAAGACAACCTCGTTTGTGGCGATTTTGCTGCTGGCGGGGCTACAGTCGATTTCTCAAGATTTATACGAGGCCCACGCCCTAGATGGGGCCAGCCCCTGGCAGAGCTTTAGGCAAATTACGCTGCCGCTGATTGCGCCGCAGATCGTGATTGCCATGCTGTTTCGGTTTGCCCAGTCCTTTGGCATTTTTGACCTGATTCAGGTGATGACCGGCGGCGGCCCCGGCGGTGCCACCGAGATGGTGTCGATCTATATTTATGCCGCCGTGATGCGCTACCTCGACTTTGGCTACGGTGCGGCCCTGGTGACGGTGACGTTTGTGGTGCTGGTGGCGATCGTGGGGCTGACCTGGCTCTACCTGTCTCGCCTGCGGGCCAAGACCGAGTGATGTTGGCCCATTTCCCTAAGGACAGACTCCCTAAGGACAGACCCGTGGGTCTGCTTCTACCGACCCAATCCCCTAGGGCAGACCCGTTGGTCTGCCCCTACCCAGACGCCCTCTACCCATCCACCCCCTATGACCACTGTTTCCCAAACCACCTCTCCCCCTGCCCAGACGGGCGATCGCAGCTTTCCCTGGATGCAGGTGCTGCTCTGGATGGCGATCGCCTTTACCGTCATCTTTAGCCTGGCCCCGGTGGTGTGGCAGGTGCTGACCTCGTTTAAAACCAACGCCGCCATCACCCAGACCCCGGTGGTGTATTTGCCGGGATTAGACCAGCTCACCTTCAGCCACTACCTAGATCTCTTTCGGCTCAACCAGTTTCATATCTATATGTTTAACAGCGCCCTGGTGGCGATTGTGTCTACGGTGCTGTGCCTGGCGCTGGGGTCTCCGGCGGCCTATGCCCTAGCTCGCCTGCGGATTCCGGGGGAGCAGATTCTGCTCGCCATGGTGCTGGTGGTGACGCTGTTTCCCTACATTCTGCTGTTTTTGGGTTTGCTGGAGGTGGTGCGGGCCTTTGGGCTGGCCAACAACTACCTGGCGCTGATTATTCCCTACACGGCGATTAACCTGCCGCTGACCATTCTGGTGATGCGCAGCTTCTTTCAGCAGCTGCCCCGCGATCTAGAAGACTCGGCGCGGGTCGATGGCTACAACACCGTGCAGATGCTCTGGCGCATCGTGCTGCCCATGACCCTGCCCGCCCTGGTGACCACCGGCATTCTCACCTTTATCTTCGCCTGGAATGAGTACCTGTTTGCGCTCACCTTCATGACCCGCGAGAGCATGAAAACTATCCCGGTGGCAGCGGCCCAGCTCGGCGGCACCACCCTGTTTGATGTGCCCTACGGCCCCCTGGCGGCAGCGACGGTGGTTGGCACCCTGCCCCTGGTGCTGCTGGTGCTGTTCTTCCAGCGGCGGATTGTGCAGGGGCTGACCTCGGGGTCGGTGAAGGGCTAGGGCGGGGTTTGGATTTTGGATTTTGTATCCGCCCTCACCCCTTCCTGGAGCCGCCCCATAAGCCTCCCCTACCTACTTACTCACTCACCTACTCATCCACTCACCCACCCACCTACTTCCTTACCCACCTACTCCCCAACGATCATGGCTAAACTCGAACTGCAAAACCTCACCAAAGCCTACAGCCGCGACATTGTGCCGGTCAAAAAGCTCAATCTGGCGGTGGAAGACAACGAGTTTTTGACCCTGGTGGGGCCGTCGGGCTGCGGTAAATCGACCATTTTACGGCTGATTGCGGGGCTAGACCAGCCCACGGAGGGGCGGGTGATGATCGGTGATCGCGATGTCAGCCGTCTAGCGCCCGGCGATCGCAACATTGCCATGGTCTTTCAAAGCTACGCCCTCTACCCCCACATGACCGTGCGCGACAACGTCGCGTCGGGGCTAAAGATGCGCCATCTGCCCGCAGGCGACATCCAAAAGCGGGTGCAGGAGGTATCTGGGGTGCTGGGCCTCGACCCCCTGCTCGACCGCAAGCCCGCTAAGCTCTCGGGTGGTCAGCGACAGCGGGTGGCCCTGGCCCGCGCCCTGGTGCGTAACCCCGACGTATTTTTGCTCGACGAACCCCTTAGCAACCTCGATGCCCTGCTGCGCGAGCAGGTGCGGGCCGACCTCAAGCAGATCTTCGCCGACCAAAAATCGCCCATTGTCTACGTCACCCACGACCAGACCGAAGCCATGACCCTCTCGACCAAGGTGGCGGTGCTCAGTGAGGGCCATCTGCAACAGCTGGGCCACCCCCACGACATCTACAAAACCCCGGCCAACCGCTTTGTGGCCAGCTTTATCGGCAGCCCCCAGATGAACCTGTTTCCCCTCAGCCGCAGCGGCAGTGACGTGGCCCTGGGCGATTTTCGCCTGCCGCTGCCCGGTGGTGTGCAGGCCTCATCAGTCATTCTGGGCATTCGCCCCGAGCACCTGCGGCTGCCCCACGAGGGCGATGCCCACATCGTTAGCGGCAACGTGTTTTTGGTTGAAAACCTGGGCATGCACGACCTGGTGAGCCTGAAGGTGCAGGGCGACCCCAGCCTCACCCTGCGCGCCCTGATCTCTGCCGATGCCGCCTGGAGCAAGGAGAATCTAAAGCTGGCGCTGCCGCCGGAGTCGCTCCACTGGTTCGACGGCGAAACCGGGCAGCGGCTTACAGCATAGGGAGTATGGGCTTAGAATCTGAGATAGAAACTTTGCTCTCTTAGAGAAGTCTAGCCATGAGCCCAACATTGCAGCGGGTAATAAGTGAGCTAAAGCAGCTTAGCTCAGAGGAACAGTGGACGTTGCTGAGTTATCTGGTAAGACAGCTTCAGGCAAAAGCGAACCTGTTTAAGCAACAAAACCTAACTCATCAAGACCCAAATAAGGCTCTGGATGTCGATAGGCTGCTGGAAGAAACTAGCGGAAGCTGGGGAAATTCGACTGTTGAAGAAATTGATGCAGAGATGACCCGACAAAGGGTATTCAGCTGGGGCGAATAGGAGCAAATCTAGTGCAGCTGCTTTTTGATACTAATTTCTTCATCTACCACCTGAACAACCAGCTTCCTCCTTCTGGAAGGAGCCTCTTAAAGAGGGGGCTTTCAGGTCAAGGAGCATACTCCATGATCTCGAAGATCGAGCTATTGGGCTTTCAACAAGATGAGTCTGCTGATATACAAGCTCAACAGATTCTATCCAAACTAGTTGAGATACCCTTGACGGCAGAAGTCGCTGATAGAACAATCTATCTCCGTAAACATTTCAGAATCAAAGTTCCCGACTCTATTATTGCTGCAACCGCTTTGGAGTATTCCTTACAGCTGGTCACTCGCAATACGATAGATTTTCTGAAAATTGAGACCTTACTCTTGATTAATCCTTTTGGGGATTAAATGACTTTTCTAATATTTATCCCATGTTGTCAACTTTGCAAAACGCCTACCAGTACGCCCTGGAGCATAGCGATCGCATTTTCACCGCCCTGCAACAGCACCTGCTGCTGGTGGCGGTGCCCCTGGCAATTGGGCTGGTGGTGGGGTTGCCGCTGGGGTGGTGGAGCGCGCGATCGCGCCTGATCTCCACGGTTATGCTCAATGCCTTCAACGCCCTGCGGGTGATCCCCAGTCTGGCGGTGCTGTTTTTGGCGGTGCCGTTTCTCGGCCTCAGCTTTTGGTCGGCGGTGCTGGCCCTGACGCTGCTGGTGATGCCGCCGATTTTAATTAGTACCGACGTGGCCTTTCGCACCATCAGTCCGGCGATTCGCGAGGCGGCGACGGGCATGGGCATGCCCCCCGGCGACATTCTCAAAACGGTAGAAATCCCGCTGGCGCTGCCGGTGGTGATTGCAGGCATCAAAACCGCCACGGTGGAGGTGATCGCCAGCGCTACCCTAGCCGCCTTTGTGGGGGCAGGCGGGTTGGGAGTGTTTATTGTGCTGGGGTTTGCCGTCTACGACCCAGCGATTTTGCTGGTGGGGGCGGTGCCGGTGGCGCTGCTGGCGCTGCTGGCTGAGATGGGGTTGAGTGCGGTACAGCGGGCGGCTCAGGCACCGGGGGTGCGCCAGCCCCTTTGAGCAAGTCAGCTTAATCATTACCCACACAACCCCAAAAGCGCCCTCGAAGGATCGTTGACCACGGCCCCTTTGTGATGAACACCACCGAGGAGATCTACCAGGCTATGGCCGACTACCAAAGCGGTAAAACGGGTGCCCTAACCCCCCAATAACCCGGCACAAAGGGTTTAACTTTTGTAAGATCACCCCAGCACCCTTGGCGCGGCGGGAGATTTTGCACCGGCATGGAACGATTTAACCTGAAGGGGTTTAGGCGGTTTTGGGCGATCGCCAAGACCTACTGGTTTGGCGACGAAAAATGGAAAGCCGGGGGCCTGCTGCTGCTGATTGCGGTGTTTTTGCTGGGCTACACGGGCCTCAGCGTGGTGCTCAACAACAAGCGCGGCGTGCTGATCTCGGCCCTGTCGGCCAAGGACGAGGCCCGCTTTTGGGAGACGGTGCTGGTGTTTATCGGCGTCCTGATCGCCTACGCGCCACTGATGGCGGGCTACGACTACCTGCAAAAACGCCTGGGGCTAGAGTGGCGGCGCTGGTTAACGGGGCGGTTTGTGGCCGACTACTTTGGCGATCGCGCCTTTTACAACATCCAGCTATTTCAGCCCGACATCGACAATCCCGACCAGCGCATCGCCGAAGACGTGAAAAACTTCACCCAGCAGTCTTTGGCGCTGCTTTTAGTGGTGGTGAGTTCGGTGCTGCAGGTGATCGCCTTTAGCGGCGTGCTGTGGGGCATTTCCAAAAATCTGGTGGGCTTCCTGGTGCTCTACGCCCTGCTAGGCACCCTGGTGACGGTGGTGATCTTTGGCCAGCCCCTGGTGCGGCTCAACTTTGAGCAGCTCAAACGGGAGGCCAACTTTCGCTTTAGCCTGGTGCGGATTCGCGAAAATGCCGAGGCGATCGCCTTTTACCGGGGCGAAGCCCAGGAGGCTAGCCAGGTGAACAACCGCTTCATGGCCGCCTTCGAGAATTTCAAAAAGCTGATCGTGTGGGAACTCAACCTCAACGTTCTGACCAACGCCTACGAGTTCATTCCCTTTGTGCTGCCGGCGATCGTGGTGGCCCCGGCAGTATTTTCGGGCGATCTGGAAGTGGGCAAGGTTTCCGAGGCCCAGGGGGCGTTTATGCGGGTGTTCTTTTCGCTCAACGTGGTGGTGGCCCGGTTCTCAGAACTCACTTCCTTTGGGGCGGGCATTGACCGGCTCTACAGCTTTGCCGAAGCCCTCAACCAAGTGGAGAGTGAGCCTGCCGAGCCACCCGTGGCGGGAGCAGAGGACGAACCACAGCCGTTAGCAGAACACCCCACCATCGCCATCGAAACCTCCGATTCCCTGGCGCTGACAGATTTCACCCTGCAAACCCCCAACTATCAGCGCACCCTGGTGAAAAATCTCTCTATAGATATCCCCGACAAATCTGGGCTGCTGATTGTGGGGCCGAGCGGCTGCGGCAAAAGCTCGCTGCTGCGGGCGATCGCCGGTCTCTGGCAGTCGGGCAGCGGCACCATCCACCGCCCCGACCTCGACAACATTCTGTTCTTGCCCCAAAAGCCCTACATGATTCTCGGCACCCTGCGGGAACAGCTGCTCTACCCCCACACCAGCCAAGGTATGGAAGACACCACCCTGCAAGAAACCCTAGAAAAGGTAAACCTGACGGATTTGGCCGAGCGCTTCGGCGGCTTTGACGCGGTGGAAGAATGGGGCGACGTGCTCTCCCTGGGCGAACAGCAGCGGCTTACCTTTGCCCGCATTCTGCTAAATCGGCCCGACTTCGCCATTCTCGACGAGGCTACCAGTGCCCTAGATTTGGCTAATGAAGCAAAACTTTACGACCATCTGCGCCACACCGGCACCACCTTTGTCAGCGTCGGCCACCGCGAATCGCTCAACAGCTACCACCAAAACACCCTAGAACTGGGCGAAGACCACACCTGGGTGCTCAAAGCGCCAGGGCTGGCCACGGCCGATTCCTAACATTGCATGACATTAGGGGCGCTATTTCGTGGTCATAGCTACGGATTGCCCAAGGGTTAGTGCTTACCCTTGGGGGAACCATAGAAAATGACCTAGGAAATGACCTAGATTTCACGCCAGGGTTCCCAGGTTCTCAAGTTTTCACAATCTACAAGATGCCGTCAGCGTCTATCTCCCAGGGTTTGGGGCAACGTCTAATAACCCAATTCAAGCAATACAGTAGGCATATTTACTCTGGGATCGTTAAGATAGATCTATTAAAGAATGCAAAAAACATCCGTTGTATCTTGAATCTTAAGAATTAATTAACTTTTAGGCTACAATTCCCATGGGTTAACGAGGAGTGTCGTTATGTTTGTCAGACTAGCCGAGCAGCACCGCCAATTTGTTAGAGACCTGGTCATGAACCTGCAAGCCATGGCCACAGTGCTAGAGGGCATGGGCTACCTGGCCTCCTGCTACACCTGCGGTGGCCAAATGAATAGCGCGTCATTTATGGTCAGCCTGGGCGATGATCATCTGATTCGCTTCCTGGTGTCCGACTACGGCATCACCTGGACTGAGATGCGCGATGACCGCGAACTCATGAAGCTAGAAGGCGCAGAGGCTATCCAGCAGCTGCAAGAATTGGCCAACCTGGTCAAGTTTCGCATTCAGCCCACGGGGTCTAAAAAGGTAGCCTCTGCCAAAGTCTAGAGTTCGGCAAAGCGCCCCAGATAAAGCGTCAACAGCAATAAGATTTCCCCGTTTGGGGATCAGCACCGCTGGCTGACATCGGTGTTTTTTTAGTGCGAGTTTTCTGAGGGCGGGATTTCTGGGAGCCTTTCCCTAGGCGGGCACTACGGTGCGCTCTAGACCGGCCAACCCAAAGGCGTTGTGGACGGCCCGTAGAGCCTTAACCCCCTCGGTTTCGGCCACCACGCAGCTAATTTTGATCTCAGAGGTGGCAATCATTTGCAGGTTAATGCCCTGCGCAGAGAGGGCCTTAAACATGCGCGCCGCTACGCCGGGGGCGTAGATCATGCCGGTGCCCACCACGCTGACCTTGGCGATCGCCTCATCCACCGCCACATCGCCCAGGCCCAGCTCAGCCGCAGCGGCCTCGACCACAGCTTTTGCGGTGGGGGCGTCGCCCTGGGCCACGGTAAAGGCAATGTCGCGGGTGGCCTGGCCCTTGACCAGACGACAGCGCTGCGACTGAATAATCATGTCTACACTCACCCCATGGGTGGCCAGCAGCTGAAAGATTTTTGCGGCCATGCCTGGCTTGTCGGGCACGTGGCGAATGGCGACGCGGGCCTGCTTGGTATCTAACGCCGCGCCGCGCACCTCAGGGGCGACTGACCGGTGGCCCAGCGCGTCACCCTGGGGCATGGGTGACGAGGTGACCTCAAAGGCATCGCAAAGTACCGCAATGGCGCGATCGCAGTTAGCCACATCAACGGTGCAGCTGACCTTCACCTCAGAGGTCGAAATCAGCTGAATGTTTACCCCCGCCGCCGCCAGCGACGAGAACATTTTGGCGGCTACCCCCGGACGGCCAATCATGCCTGCCCCGGCGATGCTGATTTTGGCCATGCGCTGGTCTACCATCACCTCGGCCTGGGTCGTGTCGGTGGGGTTGCTGCGCAGGGCGGGGGCGATCGCTTCGGCCACTGCTTCGGCCCGAGCCAGGTTGCCCTTCACCATGGTGAAGGCAATATCGTTGGTGTTGCCCTCGTGGATAGATTGAATAATTAAATCGACATTCAGCGTCTGGGTGGCCAGCTCGCCAAACAGCCGGGCAGCAATGCCGGGGCGATCGGGGATGCGCAGCAGCGCCACCTTGGCCTGGTCGGTGTCAAACTCCACCGCATCGACCGGATGGGCCAGCTCTAGCCCCTCCAGGGGCCGGGGCTGGGGCCGGGGCGACACCACGCGGGTGCCCGGCTCGTCAGTCCAGCTTGATCGCACCACCAGCATGACGCCATAGTTGCGGGCGATCTCCACCGCGCGCGGGTGCAGCACCTTGGCCCCCAGGCTGGCCAATTCCAGCATTTCGTCGCTGGTGATCTCGGCCATCAGCTGGGCCTCGGGCACCAGGCGCGGGTCGGTGGTGAGAATGCCGGGCACGTCGGTGTAGATTTCGCACTTTTCGGCCGTTAGCGCCGCCGCCAGGGCCACCGCCGAGGTGTCAGAGCCACCCCGACCCAGGGTGGTGATCTCTAGATCAGAGGTCTGGCTAATGCCCTGGAACCCCGCCACCACGATGACTTTGCCCTCGTCGAGGTGGCGCTGCAGGCGGTCGGTTTTGATCTTGAGAATGCGGGCGCGGGTGTGCTCGGCCTCGGTAACAATGCCCACCTGGGCACCGGTCAGCGAAATCGCCTCTTGCCCCAGGGCTTGCAGGGCCATGGTCAGCAGGGCGATGGTGATCTGCTCGCCCGTGGAGAGCAGCATGTCCATCTCGCGGCGGCTGGGCTGGTCGGTAATGTCGGCGGCCAGCTTCACCAGGCCGTCGGTGGT
>JBBSLR010000089.1:0-8744 GCA_038255045.1 Phormidesmidales cyanobacterium | reverse complement strand
TCCCGGCTATGTTCCCCACCCACCGCCCTCGCCGTCTGCGTCAGCATCCTCAACTGCGCCGCATGGTACAAGAGACCGTCGTTACCCAGGCCGACTTGGTCTACCCGCTGTTTGCGGTGCCGGGCAACCAGGTGGCTAAAGAGGTGTCGTCGATGCCGGGGGTCTACCAGCTCTCGGTGGATAAAATCGTTGAAGAAGCCAAGGAAGTCTACGCCCTGGGCATTCCGGCGATCATTCTGTTTGGCATTCCGGCCGACAAAGACACTGACGCCACTGGGGCCTGGCACGACTGCGGCATGGTGCAGCAGGCCACCACCGCCGTCAAAGAGGCCGTGCCCGACCTGCTGGTAATTGTCGACACCTGCCTGTGTGAGTACACCAGCCACGGCCACTGCGGCTATCTCGAAACTGGGGATTTGACCGGGCGGGTGCTCAACGACCCCACCCTAGAACTGCTGAAGAAAACCGCCGTCGCCCAGGCCAACGCCGGGGCCGACATCATCGCCCCCTCGGGGATGATGGATGGCTTTGTGCAGGCCATTCGCAGCGGTCTAGACGAGGGTGGCTTTGCAGACACGCCGATTCTCTCCTACGCTGCTAAATATTCTTCGGCCTACTACGGCCCCTTCCGCGACGCGGCGGAAAGCGCGCCCCAGTTTGGCGATCGCCGCACCTACCAGATGGACCCCGCCAACGGCACCGAAGCCCTCAAAGAAATTGAGCTAGACATCGCCGAGGGGGCCGACATGCTGATGGTGAAGCCCGCCCTCGCCTACCTGGATATCATCTGGCGGGTGAAGCAGGCGACCAACCTGCCCGTGGCCGCCTACAACGTGTCGGGCGAATACTCGATGGTCAAAGCCGCCGCCCTCAACGGCTGGGTCGATGAGCAAAAACTGGTGATGGAAACCATGACCAGCTTCAAGCGCTCTGGGGCCGACATGATTTTGACCTACCATGCCAAAGACGTGGCCCGCTGGCTGGGTTAAGTGTTTCTCATCGGGATTTTTCATTGGGCTAGCTCAGCAGGTCAGGGTCGGAGGGCGCTGACCTCTGGTTGATAGGTAGAACAGGTAGAGACGCTTGGCCTACCGCGTTCTATGACATTTTGACCTATGGACAATCTTGGTCAGCTTCCCAGGATTCGATACACTAGACAAAGGTTAAACCCTGATTTAGAGAGCACTTGCAGGATATTTCGTTCAGGATCGGTCTTCTATGACTCTGGTTTCGCCCCGAGCGGCTGCCTCAGCACCGACTATTGCCCCCGAGAAAACCCGTCAGACGACGCGTGAGCCGTATCCCAACTACAACATCATCGTGCTGAACGACGATTTCAATACGTTTCAGCACGTGTCGGAATGTCTGATGAAGTACATTCCGGGCATCGGCAGCGATCGCGCCTGGGACTTAACTAACCAGGTGCACCACGACGGTCAGGCGGTGGTGTGGACTGGCCCGCTGGAGCAGGCAGAGCTGTATCACACCCAGCTCACCCGCGCTGGCTTGACCATGGCCCCCCTCGAGAAAGCATAATTCATTAACAACTTCTTAAACCTCCCCATGACACAAGCCTCGGACGGTCGCCTAGTCTGGAACCACTCCACCCACTTGCCCGGGCTAATTCCCATTCTCGAACGGCTCTTAGAGCAGCAGCCCGGTATTGGCACCGTCACCCCTGGGGTGATTGCAAACGTCAGAGCCCACTCTCCTGAGATGCGGGTCAAGGTATCGGTGCCGATTCGCGGCGGGTTTAAGCTCATTGCCCGCAAGGGTAAGACCGTGCAAGAGGTGTTTGTGCTCACCGCCCTAGGCAAGCCCGATCTAGAAGGCGCGATTGCCAAGGCGATTGAGGCCGCCCGGTGACCCCTGGGTCGCCGTCAAGGGATACTTTACACCACGAAGGTAAAGCTACCTTTGCCCTGGGGGCAGCGTTTTACCGACCTCAGAGCGCGATCGCCCGTGACCTGGCCGTTCTCGCTGCCGCCGTCTACCGCCAGCGCCAGGGGCAACTGCGGGTGCTCGACGCCATGACCGGCGGCGGCGTGCGGCCTCTGCGCTACGTCCTAGAAGCCGGGGCCGACTGGGTCTGGGCCAACGAGGGCAACCCCGACCTGGCCCCAATTTTGGCGCAAAACCTAACGGCGCTGCCCGCCGACACCTATCGCTTCACCCACCAGGATGCCAATCGGGTGTTTTTCAGCTGCTACCAGCAGCGCGATTTCTACGATCTGGTGGATATCGACAACTTTGGCAGCCCGGCTCCCTACGTCGGCAACGGGCTGTGGGCGACCAAGCTGGGGGGCATGCTGTACCTGACCAGCACCGACGGCCGCGCCACCAGCGGCCATGACCCAGAGCGCAGTTTAAAAACCTATGGGGCCTGGGCGCGATCGCACCCCGCTGCCCATGAGCAGGGTCTGCGGCTGCTGATCGGCCACGCGGCCCAGACGGCGGCGGCGCGGGGGCTGGGCATAGAGCCAGTGTTCTCGCTGTTTACCGGGCAGGTGCACCGGGTGATGGTGCGGCTGGTGAGCAAGCCCACGCTGACGGAAACCAACTACGGGTTTGTGGCCTACTGCCACAACTGCGGCCACTTTCAACCGGTGGGGTGGCGGCAGCTGGCCCGGGTAGGTTGCCCCTGCATGGCTCAAAATGCTCCAGTGCTCAGTGGGCCAATGTGGCTGGGGCCGCTGCACGATGGCGCGACCCTGGCGGCAATGCGGGCTTTGGCAGAGAGCTGGGGCTGGCAGCGGCAGGTAAAAATGCTGACGATCATGGCCCAAGAAATTGACCTGCCGCCCTACTACTACCCCCTCGGGGAGATTGGGCGGCGGGGACAGATGGACATCCCCAACCGCGATCGCCTGATCGCGGCACTGCATACCCAGGGCCATCAGGCGGCAGTTCCCTCAATGGATTGGCAGGGGGTGAAGACCGACGCCGCGTTTGGCGATTGCGTCAGCATTGCCAGAACGATTTAGGCTCTGTCAAGATGGCTAAACTATTCCCGAAACGCCTATAGGCTGAGGACTTTGGCCATAACCACCAGGGAGTGAACTCCCTGGCTCATAGCAAAAGTCTGCTAAAGCAGGCTGGGGAACTCGGCTGCCAATCCTCTTCAGAGGATTTCGGCTTTGAGCCTTGGACTTCTAGTCCGAGGCTCAGCGGCCAATCTGAGGGATCGCCCCCTAAATCTGCCCCACCTGGACAGGGCTGGGTGGGCACTGTCCACTATTGAGAAACTATTTTCCAGAAGTCGGCTAAATTGGCTCAGTGAGACGCTGCCAGAGATTTAGTTTCCATTCCTGCAACCGCTCTGTCTCCACCGCTCCCCCGTGGCAAGGTAGGGACAACGTTAATCGATACCGCTGCTATGAAACACCAATGCATTGGCTGGGCTGCGCTGTCAGGCGGCCTGGCGGCTTTGACCTTGGGCTGTGCCCGGCTTCAGGCCCAGCCCGTTGCCCCCATGCCAACCCCCTACGCCGATCAGGGCGATAGGTCTACCCCTTTAGCCCAGGCCCCTGCTTTGACGTCAGAACTCACCCAGGCCCATTTAGACTTTGGCTTTGCCCTGTTTGACCAGCTGCGGCAGGAGTCGCCCGACCAGAACGTGCTGGTGTCGCCCACCAGCGTGGCTCTAGCCCTGGCGATGGCCTACAACGGCGCGGGGGGTGAGACCCAGACGGCGATCGCCGACACCCTCAAGCTCCACGGGCTAGACATTGACCAAATCAACCAGGGCAACCAGGCCCTCATCCAGTACCTGACTCAGCTCGACCCCGAGGTGGCGCTTGAAATTGCCAATTCGCTTTGGGTCAACCACGATCTGTCGGTGCGGGCCGACTACATTGCCCAGATGCAGGCCAGCTACACAGCCGAAGTGGCGGCGCTAGATTTTGGCACCCCCGCCGCCACCGATCGCATCAACAACTGGGTAAAAGAACGTACCCGCGATCGCATTCCCACCATTGTCGAAGATCTGCCCGCCGACCAGCTCTTGGTGCTGGTAAACGCGGTGTACTTCAAAGGGGCCTGGAGCGAGGCCTTTGAGCCAGAGCAAACCCGCGATCGCACCTTTACCCTGGCCAATGGCGAGACTATTCAGCATCCCCTGATGGCCCAGCAGGGCGACTACCTGTACTTAGAAACCGACCAGTTTCAGGCGGTGAGCCTGCCCTACGGCAATGAATCCCTCAGTTTTGAGGTGATTTTGCCCGCCGAGGGCACCGACCTGGCCCATCTAGCTGCTGAACTAACGCCAGAAAATTGGCAGCGCTGGATGGGCGAGCTGCGATCACGCCCCGGCACCATTCAGCTGCCCAAGTTTCAGTTCGACTACGAAGCCGATCTAATTCCAGCCCTCAAGGCCCTGGGCATGGGCATCGCCTTTGAGGCGGGCCGGGCCGACTTTTCGGGCCTAACCGAGCTAGAGGCCTTCATCAGTCAAGTGCGCCACAAGACCTTCATTGAGGTCAACGAAGCGGGCACCGAAGCCGCCGCCGCTACCGCCATCGGCATCATGCCCACCTCCATGCCGATGCCGCCAGAAGATCCGTTCGAGATGGCGGTGGATCGACCCTTTGTAGCGGCGATCCGCGACCGCAATACCGGCATACTGCTGTTTGTGGGGGCGATCGTCGATCCGCGTTAGGAGTAGGGAGTAGGTGGGTAGGTGCCACTCACCCACTCACCCACTCACCCACTCATCCACTCACTTTCCCCCTCGCTGCTCCAACAGCCGCTGCCACTCGGCATCGATCTTGTCCTTCTGGGCGATCTCCTGCTCGGTCAGATCGCTCTCGGTGGTGTAGGCCAGGTCGTCGGTGCCGAGCACCGTCTGGGCGCTGAGGGTCTGGGCAAAGGCCAGCTTTTCGCGCTGGTCGTCGGTGAGCTGTTTGAGCGCCTCGGCCCGCTGTTCGCGATCGGCATTGCGGGCTTCGATGCGGCTGTTTTGCCGCTGCACCCAAAAGTAGCGCCCCAGGGGCAGCGCCAAAAAGGCCGCCCCATAGCCCAGCAGCACCCAGAAAATGGAGCTGACAAAGCCCACGAGGCTGCCCGCCTGGGCCACCAGCGCCGGATCTTGCAGCATGCTGCGGAGCACCAGCGCCCCAATTAGGTTGGCACTGCCCAGGCCAATGGCCCCCATAATTTGACCCGAGGTCGCCTGGCTAAATTTGCGGGGTAGCTCCTGCAAAAAGCGGGGGGCGCTAACCTGGCGCTGGGCCTTAGCCGTCACCTGTAGCTCAGGAAACTGATAGACAATACCACCCTGGGGGCTGACCTGGGGGATGCCGTTGAAGCGGCTCAGCACCGGCACCATAAAGTCTTCGAGGTCTTTGTCCCATCCCTCACCCAGGTCGCTCAAGAAGGGGGTGATTTGCTCAGCCACCACGGCGCCATCGTTAGCCTGAATCACCTGGGCAACGCTCTGCCAGCGGCGATCATCAAGGTCGGCATTGGGGTCGCCGTCACCAAACAAGAACGAAAACACCGCTTCGAGAAAGTTCATCTCTGACGGCGTGCGGGGCTGCACCCGGCGACGACCGGGCGGCTGAAACATCCGAAACGGGCTAGAGCCAATCCATATTCTGGGCAGAAAAATCATGCCGCCGCCGCCGCCTCGACGGCGGTTGTCGCCCTGCTGATTGGCGCTGCTGGCGGCCACGGCTAGCAGTGTAATCGCCACCACGATCAGCACCAGCGACAAGATCAGCAGCACGCCAAAGGAAATGCGGATCAGGTAAAACAGCACCCGCCACACCTTTTCCCAGTTGCTCTGCCACCGCAGCCGCCAGGATTTGCTCCACAGCACCGCCTGGAGGTTTTTGGGAAACACGTAGGCGATTTCGCCAGATTCGGCCACCTGGAGGTGGGCCTGAGCTTCGGTAGCGAGGGCCAGTACTCCCTGCTGTGCCTCTAGCACGGGCAGACCAGCCTCGGCGGCCACATCGCCCACGGTTACCCGATAGCCCAGGCGTTCTACCGCCTGGGTAATAGTTTTTGTCTGAGCCATAAAAGAACGAACCCCTGGGTTCTAACGACCGAACAACAACCAGTTGCGTATACAACCAGTATAGAAAGGGCGATCGTGAAATACAGGGGTAGGTAACCGAAGTTGTGGGTGAGTAGATGCGGGGATGAATGGCAACTACTCACCTACCCATCTACCCCTTACCCAACACCTGGGCGCGGATGGCCGAAATATCGTCTAGCAGCTCTTGGCGATTAGAGGCCTTGAGCAGGTAGCGGTAGAGAAACCAGCCGCTGTAGATCAGCCCAATCAGCTCAAAGGTGGGGGCCAGCAACGGCACGTCGTTTACCGCTCCCAGGAGGGCTAGCACCAGCTTGACGGCGATAAATGCCGCAATGATCAGGCCTACAGTGACGATAGGGCGACGATATCGCTGAATGAACTCAGTCACGTAGTCAGGCAGGTCGCCCAACATTGCAGAAACCTTATCCCACACCTGCTTAACCTGCCGAGAGGCCTCATCGCCCAGGGCAGAGGCGTTAGAGTCTTCTGTAGTTTCAACGGTGACGGTGGTATTGGTTTCCGGTTCCGTAAACTCTGTATAGGTGGGGTCTGACTGAAAATCGGTGTTCATGGCTAATGGTCCCAAGGGCTTGGTTAGCGGTAGAAGTCAAGAATTACGAAACAAGAATACACTACTTCGCTCAATTTACTTTTAACCTTAGAAGAGTTATAAACCGAATTTCACCAAATCCTATACTTCTTAGGGCGTAAATGCCCGAATCACTTGGTCTGAAGCCCGAGGGGTTGTAGCGTTATTCTCCTGATAAGCTTTCTAAAGAGTCTAAATAGTTGTAGAGCCGCTGCCGGTCAACGACAAGATCTGAATCGGACGGTAGTGCAGAACGAGAACTCGAAGACTTTGACGTTGAAAGCCACCGAATAAAACTATGCCCATCCCGACGGTCTGCCCGATATCGTCTGGCCATGTATGCCCTCAAAATCAGCCCTAGTACTATAGCGAATCCTGTATACCGCGAACAGCAGGTAGCCGCGCAGCCCGTTAACCCGGTCTATTCAATCCGGGGAGAGCCAGGGGAAAGGAGTGGGGGTTTTGGGATTGAGGCAGCGCTTGGTCTGGATCATTGACGCATTGACGAGTTAAGTAGATATGAAGATGAGCGATCGCAATCAGGCCAGCAGACGGTCAAGTACGCCTAGTGGTGGAACAACAACCGCTTGGTCTTCTACCTATCTACAGATAGCCTGACTTCGTTGGCATTGTTAAGTTAAGTGACAGCACAACTACAAGCTCTTGACCATTACAACTTGTATCGCCAACTTGTATCGCCAAGAGCAAGCCCCCGGGATTTATCCCTTTCACAATTTAAGTTGTGACCACTGCTTAGCTGTAATTAAAGGTATTTTCACCATGACTAACCCCCAAGATAAAGTTACCTACGATGGTCAATTTGGTCGCAAGTACGGTGAGTACGGCACCAAGTTCGAATTTGGGTCTAACCCAAGTGCAGAACTCTGGAATGGCCGCCTGGCTATGATTGGCTTTCTCGGCGCGCTGGTGGTTGAGCTGACCACGGGCCAAGGCTTTTTTAGCTGGTTGGGCTTGTTTTAATTGTGCAGCTTCACCGTAAATGACTAACTATACGGAAAGAGGGACCCTGACCACAGGGTCCTTTTTTTTCTCTCTTCTGACCATCGATAAAAACTAGAGCGTACAACCCAGGATTGGATACCTGTTGGCCATTAGACTACGCCCTTTAAGATTTAGACCCATGGCTGTCTACAGCAGTCCTGGCAAGAAGCCAGAGTTATATAATTTAAGGCTATATAAGTCTAGTGGCTTGGCTTGGGTTCAAAGTGCAGTGGCCTGCGGGGTAAGGCGGCGCATTTTGGCCAGGGTTTGGGCACAGATCTCAACTGGTTATGGAGTAGGTTGGCCTTATCGAAACTATCTATGGCAATACAAAGGGGCTCAAGCCCAGCCAGCTCAAGCAGCTCCAGCGCATTTACCACCAGCGGCTGCCGGGGGACTGCATTGTCACGCCTGAGTTTGCCCAGCGGCTGGCGGCGGTCAGCACCGACATCGACAGCCCCCTGTGTGCCTATATCAATCGCCGGGGCCAGGTGATTCGGGTGGGGGTGGGCACCCTGCGGCAAACTCAGATTCCTCCCCAAGAGCTGCCCCGCTATGGGGCCGAGCGGCTCAGCGGCATTCGCTGCATTGCCACCCAGCTAGAGCCAGAGCCGCCCAGCGACGCCACGCTCACCACCATGGCGCTACAGCGTCTGGATGTGCTAGCGGTGCTGGCCCTGACGGGCACGGGCTTTACCCGCCGGGGCGGCGGTGCCACGGGCTACATCGAGAGCACCTACCTGGCCCATCTGGTGCCCCATCCCGAGCAGCGCTGGCAGGTGTCGGCCCCCACCGATCTAGAAGACCTGGCCCAGCAAGATTTTCTCGCCCTGACGGAGGGGCTAGAGGCCGAGTTTAGCCGTGCCTTTACGGCCCTCAAGGTGGAGGATGAGCGCGATCGCGTTCTCGTCGTCGGCCTGTTTACCAACCACCAAACCCCGGCGCACTTTGAGCAGCGCCTGTCTGAGCTAGAGCGCCTAGTCGATAGCGCCGGGGGCGAAGTGCTCGAAACCATGACCCAAAAGCGGCCCCGCCCTCACCCCCAAACCGTGCTGGGGGCCGGTAAGGTGCAGGAGGTGGCCCTGGCGGCTCAGACCGTGGGGGCCAACCTGG
>JBBSLR010000088.1:0-8787 GCA_038255045.1 Phormidesmidales cyanobacterium | reverse complement strand
GAGCTGCGGTCAAAAATGCCGATGTTGTCGAGGCCCAAAAAGCCCCCCTGAAAAACATTGTTGCCGTTGTTGTCGCGGCGGTTGACCCACCAGGTAAAGTTGAGCAGCAGCTTTTGAAACACCCGCTCTAGAAACAGGCGATCGCCTTTGCCGTGCACCGCCTGCTCAATTTGGTACACCTGCCAGGTGCCCCAGGCGTGCACCGGCGGGTTGACGTCGCTAAAGTGCCACTCGTAGGCGGGCATCTGGCCATTGGGGTGCAGGTACCACTCGCGGGTAAACACATCCATCTGGCGCTTGGCAAACTCTGGGTCAACCAGGGCCAGGGGCACCACGTGAAAGGCTGAGTCCCACACCGCATACCAGGGAAACTCCCACGTGACGGGCATGGAGATAATGTCGTCGTTGAACAGGTGCCGCCACTCCTGGTTGCGCGGGTTGGGGCGGTGGGGCTGGGGCTGGGTGGGATCGCCCTTGAGCCAGTCTTCGATTACGTAGTGGTAGAACTGCTTTGTCCACAGCAGCCCGGCAAAGGCCTGGCGCTGCACATTGCGGGCATCTTCTGAGCCATGGCCCGGCAGCAGCTGAGCGTAGAACTCGTTGGCCTCTCCGTAGCGCTGGTGCAGGGTGTCGTCAAAGCCCTGACCAAAGGGCTGGGGGTTGGCCTGGGGGGCTTGGTCGCTCAGCCGCAGCCGCACCACCCACTGTTCTCCGGCCCCGAGGCGGCAGTGGTAGTGGAGCGATACTTTGGTGCCCTCCTGGGCGGGGTTTACGGCATCGTGCTGACCGTGGACGATGTAGTCGTTGATGCCGTCTTTGACGTAGGGGCTGGGGTTCTCAACCCCAAACAGCCGCTGCTGGTTGGTCTCGTTTTCGGTAAACAGCAGGGTCTCTGCCCCCTGGCAGTAGAGCCAGCGATGGCCCAGCTCCGGGTGGTAGGCCTCGACGGTGGCGGCCCCGCTGGCATGGTCGAGGCGCTTCAGGTGAGGCTTTTCGGCAGCGTCAAACCAGGTCCAGGTGTTGCGAAACCAGAGGGTGGGCAGCAGGTGCAGGTCGGCCTCGTGGTCGGCTCGGTTCACCACCCGAATCTGGATCACCATGTCTTCGTCGGTGGCCTTGGCATAGTCAACGAAGACATCAAAATATTCGTTCTGCTCAAAAATGCCGGTGTCGATCAGCTCAAACTCGGGGTCGTGGTAGCCCCGCTGAGCGTTTTCTTCGATCAGCTGCTCGTAGGGAAACGCCGTCTGGGGGTATTTGTAGAGATACCGCATGTGGGAGTGCGACGGCGTGTTGTCGAGGTAGAAGTAGTAGTCTTTGGGATCTTCGCCGTGGTTGCCCTGGGGGCCGGTGAGGCCAAACACCCGCTCTTTGAGAATGGGGTCTTGACCGTTCCACAGGGCGATCGCAAAGCAGAGCCGCTGGTGGTTGTCGGAGATGCCGCCAAGGCCGTCTTCGCCCCAGCGGTAAGCCCGCGATCGGGCCTGGTCGTGGGGAAAATAATCCCAGGCGGAGCCGTCGGGGCTGTAGTCTTCGCGCACGGTGCCCCACTGACGCTCGCTCAGGTAAGGCCCCCAGCGTTTCCAGTAGGCTTTGCGATCGCGATCATCAACCAGCCGTTGAGCTTCAGCCGCCATGGTTTACCTCAAATTTTTCATTTACTGCCTTTCGTTTACTGCCAGCTCGCTGCCCAGCCAATGCCTACCCAGCTCTTAGGGAGATTTCCAGGGAAGAAAATACCAGCTTTAATTCAGCGACTGTAGCCGTTGTAGCGTGGGCACTACCCACCATTGGGAAACTATTTTCCAGAAGTCGCCTAGCCACTTAAGCCCTGACGGGAAGATATTACCGAGGCTGCACGGGTGAGGTATCTACCCCCAGGCGGGTTCGACGGCTGCAAGTCAACATCGCTTAACTTAGGCTGCTAACTTAGGCGGCCTACTGACTAGAGAAAGCGTTATAGGAAGGCAACCGCCATGCGGACGGTGGTCTCTAGGGTTTGCTGCGGTGCGATTGTCAACAGATCTTCCCCGGTATTGAGGGCATTGCGCGGGGCTGTCCAGGGTTCTAGACAGTAGTAGTCTTTGCCTTTTACCGTCCAAAACACCAGCTTGCTGTAGTGGTCGCTCCACGAAAGCGTCAGCCGTCGCCCCAGGTGATGGTCGGTGACCGTGGCGGCGGGGGCCGTCAGCCCCTGAAAGGCCAGATCAATTTCATCCTCGGCGAAGTCAAAGCTGCCGCCAAAGGTCTCCACGCCCCCGGTCAGGTGGTTGCGATACTCCGTTGCCGGAATCTCAAACTCTAGCTGTGACTTATCTTCGACCAAAAAGTAGGGGTGCAGCCCAGTGGCAAAGGGCATGGGCTGGTCGGCCAGATTGGTAAACCGCTGCTGTAGCTCCAGAATGTGGCCCTTGAGTCTGAAGGTAAAGGCCAGCTTAAAGGCAAAGAGATACTGGGGCAGAGTGGTCTCACTGCTGGTGAGTTCGAGGGTGAGGCTGGCGGCCTCAGAGACATCCTGCTGGGTGACCTGCCAGGGCAGGTCGCGGGCAAAGCCGTGCTGCTTCAGGCTGTAGGTCTGGCCGCTGAGGCGGTACTGGTTGTCGGGCAAATTGCCGCAGATCGGAAACAGAATCGGGATGCCGCCGCGCACTGAGAGGGTGGGGTCGGCAAAGCGATCGCCGTCGAAGTAAAAGATATCCTGCCCTTCTACCTGCCAGCGGGTGACCAGACCACCGCGATCGGGCACAATTTCTAGCCGCGCGGTATCGGTGTCAGACAGTATGTAGGTCGCAGCGGGGTCTGCTCTTAGGGCAACGGCAAACACAGGGCACCTCAACGGCAGTATGCCTAGACGTTACCACAGCTCTCCTCCGGCGGGGAGTCGTCGGCACCACCCCGAGCCTAAACCTTACAGAGGTTTGCCCCGGCAGGCCTTTTACCTTGTTTGGGCCTTACTTTTTTTGCGCCTTACTTAGGGAGCTTGTTCAGAGACTATGGGCATCGGGCTTTCGGGTACGGTGTCGGCCCAGCCCATATTGTCCAGACTGGTTTCCAGTTCGAGACCAGATTCAGGCGCTTGTTTGAGACCAGAGTCAAGGCCATCCGCCGCAGGTTTTTCCAGGGGTGCCAGCTTGGCCAAGGGTTCTCCACCCCACAGGTGAGGCTGGGGCTGAGGCTCATGAGCCTCGGCGCTGGGGCGCTCAGCCGGATTGCGTTGCAAATCGCCGCCCCCATCACCGCCAGAGCGCTGGGGCGGCACGGGCTGAAAGTCGCGCTGATCAGGTGAACCCTTGGGACCCCACTGTTGCAGGTCGTCGTCAAATTCAATCTCAATCTCTAGCTCTGGCATCACCGCTGGCTCAGCCTCCTCAGCCGAGGGCACGACTTCGGCTGGCTGCTCGCCCTCTACCCCAGGCTCGCCCAGCCCCTCGGGTAGGCTTTCCGGCTGAGGTGCCAGGTCCACTGGCAGCATGTCTTCGGCCTCGGGCGAGACAAAGGGGCTGCTGGGGTCATCGACGGTCTCGGGGGGGATCTCGGGAGCCTTAAGATCAAGCACCACAGGCGACTTGAGCGGCTTGTCAAACTGCGATGAGGCCTGCTCAATGCGCTTAAGCACCTGCTGCCTAGACGAACCCGTCAGAGTCTTAGGGAGCGAGTCGCTCACCCGCACCGGCACCAGCTCCACCTGCATCTGGTCGTCTTTGAGCGACACCTTCAGCACTGCCGAGTCTTGGTTTTCGACCGGTTCGTCAGGGCGAAAGACAAAGTCGCCCAGGGAGTAGGCGATCGGTCGCCCTTTGTAGATCTCGCCCCCCTGAATCACCGTGGGGTGATAGCCCACCACTACGTCGGCCCCTTGGTCAATGGCCAGGCGAGCCAGGTTGGTCTGCATAAAGTTGGGGCTTTCGCTGAGGTGATCAACCCAGCGAAAGTTGACCACAATCCAGTCCACTTCACTGCGTAGGGCCTGAATGTCGGCCACAATTTCGGGCATGTTTTGGGCGTTAAACCCGGCTCGGTCTTTGAAAGCCGTGGCGGTTTTGAAGTTCTCAACCTCCTTGGCCACCGCCTGGTTATCGACCCCGGCCCGCTCATTGAGAACAGTATCGTCGTGGGCGGCGTTGCTGCCCCCCATGGCGTAGCTCAGGTAGGCAATGCGCTTGCCCTTGACGTCTAGAATCTCGGGCCGCCGGGCTTCCATGGCGTTGCGCCCGGCCCCAATCCGGTACAGCCCTTTGCTGTCGAGGGTGGTCAGGGTTTCGCCTAGCCCCGCGGCCCCATAGTCCATCAGGCGGCTGTGGGTGAGGTTAACGATGTCTACACCGCTGTTGACCAGCAGCTCGACGGCGTCGGTGCGGGTTTGCTGACGAAACTCTTCCTGGAGGTTGGTGGCCGCATTGGCGAGGGGGGTCGCCAGGTTGACCAGGGCCAGGTCGGCCTGACCGTAATCGGCCACGTCAGCAAAGAAGCCGCCCGGTGCCTCCAGGGTCTCTGGGGTGATGTCATCGAGGGAAATATCGCCGCCAAACAGCAGGATGACATCGTCAGAGATCACGGGTGTCGGTTTTTGGTGGGTAATCACGCCCACCGGCTCTAGGGCCGTATCTACCACCGTGGGCCGGTTGGCAATGGGTTTTGCGGAGGCCGGGGCGTTGAGGGCGATCGCCGGTACCGCCTCCCTAGCCCCCACGTCCCTAGGCTCTAGATCGAAGGAGGGCGTTGTTTCAGGGGTGCTGGTTCTAGAGCTGGTTCTAGAACCAGTGGGGGGCGCGGCCTGGGGCTGCGATCGCACCTCAGACTGGGCCGAGAACTGGGGCAGCGCTGGCGACGGAGCCGAGATGATAACTTCTAGCAAACAGCCCATCACAAAGGCCGCCACCGCCGACCCCGACAGCACAAAGGCTCTGAGGGTCTGCAAGCGCTGGCGCGACAGCCCCCTGGCCGCGCGGGCCGGGCGGGGCGGATGAATTTTAGGCGGCATCGGCGAAGCGTGACTCCGCTGAGACAGCAGCGGCTGGGTCTGTTTACGCTGCTTGAGCGCCGGGGTGACAATCTTAATCCGCTGTTCCCACAACACCCGGCGATGGCCCAGGGGCCGCGCCACCACGCAAATACCCTCAATCAGATCTGAGTTCAGCAGCCAGATCCGGTGGCACAAAAGCCGCAGCAGGTGGTCTTTAATCGGCGGCCGCTGAAACTCCACCACAAGCCGCAAACAGCCGGGGTGATCGGCCTGCACCTGCACAAAAATGCCGTGGGGGGCCAGGGGCTGGTTGAGCCACAGGGCAATGTCGCGGAAGTATCCTGCCGCGGCCCGGTCGCGCACCGTAGGGGGCTGGGGTATCGGCTGGGGCAACGCCTGGGGAGGAACAACCGCGCTAATCATAAAACGTATAGAGGTAACAAGACAGCAAATGAAGGGTGGCTAGGCCATGTCTTTGGCCATGTCTCTGGAGCCTAACTCCAGAGGCCAAAACCGCCACGGCAGATGCAATGCCCCAATCATAGTGCAGACTTCGGGAGGCGACACGTCCAGGCCGACAGCAACAGCCCCATCTGTATCGCCGGGGGCAAATCGCGGGTTTTGCCCCCGGCGATACAGACCCGCCAGAGCCTTCCCCATAATCTGCTAAGGTCTTATTTTTACTCAAGCTTGCCCATGTCCATGCCACCCCTGAGCGGGCGCGACCTGCTGAGCCTAAGCGACCTAAATGCTACTGAGCTAAGCGATCTGCTCACCTTTGCCGCCGAACTCAAACTGGGCAAGCACAGCCCTCAGTTTCCCCAGAAGGTGCTGGGGCTGTTGTTTCGCAAAGCCTCGACCCGCACCCGCGTCAGCTTTTCGGTAGCCATGTACCAGCTGGGCGGTCAGGTATTAGATTTACACTCGGGGGTAACCCAGGTCAGCCGGGGCGAACCCACCAGCGACACGGCTCGGGTACTTGATCGCTACCTCGATGTGGTGGCCATTCGCACCTTTGACCAGGCTGAGATTCAAGAATTTGCCGACTACGCCTCTATTCCTGTGATCAACGCCCTGACCGACCTAGAGCACCCCTGCCAGATCTTGGCCGATCTGCTCACCATTCAAGAAGAATTTAAGACCCTAGAGGGGCTCACCCTCACTTACCTGGGAGACGGCAACAACGTCGCCCATTCGCTACTGATTGGCTGCGCTCTGGTGGGCATGAACGTGCACATCGCTGGCCCTAAAGGCTATGCCCCCGACCCGACGATTGTCGAACAGGCCGAGAAACTGATGCAGGGCCAGGGCCAGGTTTTAATCACCACCGACCCAGAGGCGGCGGTCAAAGGTGCCCAGGTGCTCTACACCGACGTGTGGGCCAGCATGGGCCAAGAGTCAGAGGCCGATCAGCGACTGCCAGTCTTCCAGCCCTACCAGGTCAACGATGCGCTGCTGGCCCAGGCCAGTGCCGATGCGATCGTGCTTCACTGTTTACCCGCCCACCGGGGCGAAGAAATTACCCACGAGGCGATCGAAGGGGCGGCCTCGCGGGTGTGGGATCAGGCAGAAAACCGGATGCATGCCCAGAAGGCGCTTTTGGCGAGCGTTTTGGGGTGAGCGGGGGGGTGATTAAGAATATAGGCTTTTGCCTTTTGCTTTTTGAACTTTGGTTAGAATTTTGCATTTTCTCCCCTCAACCTCGCCTGGGGCCTAAGCGTATTCCATCTAAATAAATGTCCCCTTTGAGGTCGCAAACTCGGCCCGTGGGGCCTGTTACCGAAAAACTCTGGATCAGTATTTAGCTGGAACAATCTAAACCAGATTCAAAAAATGCAGCACCCCTTCGCCACTCAGTAGCTCAATGACAACGGCAAAGATGAAGCCCAGCATGGCCAGCCGCCCGTTGAGGCTCTCGGCAGCGGGGGTAAAGCCCCATTCTTGTAGGGCCGACTGGGGTTGAACTTGGGGTTGAGTTTTAGGCATAGATTTCTTTTGTAACGCTTTATTAAGTATTATAGCGAGCTTGCCTAGGAGCTAAGGAATTGAGTCAACACCGCATCGAGCATGCCGAGGACAGAGAAGCTTTTCGCTATCCGCCACCGCTGCGGTGCGGCGATCGCCTGCGGGTGATTGCCCCCAGCGGTGCCCTGCGGGAGCTAGATAGCTTCAATCAGGGTCTAGAGGTGTGGCGCAGCTGGGGCTTTGGGGTAGATGTTGGCCCTGGGGTCAGCGACCAGTGGGGCTACCTCGCCGGAGCCGACGATAACCGCCGCCAGCAGCTGGGCCACGCCCTGGCCGACCCCACCTACAAAGGCATTCTCTGCGCCCGAGGCGGCTACGGGGGCGCTCGCCTGCTGGAAGGGTGGCACTGGCCCCAGGCCATGGTGCCCAAGTGGCTGATTGGGTTCTCAGATATCACCAGCCTGCTGTGGAGCCTGGGTCAGCAGGCCATTGTGGGCGTTCACGGGCCGCTGCTGACGACCCTGGCGGCGGAACCTGACTGGTCCCAGCAGCGGCTGAGGGACCTGGTGATGGGCCACCGGCTGCTGCCGCTGCACGGTGACGGCTGGGGCGGTGGGGTGACCACCGGGCGGCTGTGGCCCGCCAACCTGACCGTGGCCAGCCACCTGCTGGGCACCGTCCATGAGCCTGACCTAACCGGGGCCATTCTGGCCTTTGAGGATGTCACCGAGGCCCCCTACCGCATTGATCGCCTGCTGACCCACTGGCGCATGGCGGGCAAGCTGGCGGGTGTCAAAGGCATTGCCCTGGGGCGATTTAGCCGCTGTGAACCGGCTGAAGGCACGCCCAGTTTTACAGTGGCGGAGGTGCTGCGCGATCGCCTTGGCGATCTGGGTCTGCCCGTGGTCTCTGGTCTACCCTTTGGCCACGATGGCGACAATGCGGCTCTGCCCGTGGGGGCCGTCGCGCGGCTAGACGGCGACGCAGGTCGTCTCGAAATCCTGCCTTAGACCTAGGCCTTTAGGGGCTGGGCGTCTTTACTCTTTACAATAGGGTGACGCATTAGGTACAGGCCGTGGTTCCCCTCCATGACGACAACCCCACTACCCTTACCCCCGTGGTGATCTACGGGCTAATTGGGCTGAATATTGCTGTATTTGTGTTTCAGCTCAACCTTTCGCAGCAGGGGTTAGACGGCTTTTTTGACGCCTGGGCGCTGGTGCCCGCCCAGCTCACCGAGAGCCTTGGGGGGGCACTAGAGGCCCCAGCCTACGAGTGGATTACCCTGATATCGTCTCAGTTTCTCCACGGTGGCTTTTTTCACGTGGGGGGCAACCTGCTCTACCTGTGGGTGTTTGGCAACAACATCGAAGACCAGCTAGGCCACCTCAAGTTTTTGATTTTTTACCTGGGCTGTGGGGTGCTGGCGGGCCTCACCCAGTGGGTGTTTGACCCTTACTCTGCGGTACCGACCATCGGAGCCAGCGGGGCGATCGCCGGGGTGATGGGGGCCTATATTTTGCGGTTTCCCAGAGCCTCCATTGTCACCCTGATACCGCTGATTATTTTCTTCACCACCATTCGCATTCCGGCGATTTTCTTTCTCGGGTTTTGGTTTGTGCAGCAGGCACTGTTCAGCCTGGCCAGCCTCAGCAGTGACGTCAACCTGGGGGCAGGCGGGGTGGCCTACTGGGCGCACTCTGGTGGGTTTGTGTTTGGCCTGATTTTGGGGCCGCTGCTGGGGTTAATGGCCTCAAAACCGCGATCGCCCCGGCGCTAGGCCCTAAGATCATTGCCCCGTAGCTCTACGGATGCCAGAGGGGGGTGGTCGTGCCCAGCGCTGTCAGGGGTGGTAACTT
>JBBSLR010000087.1:0-8791 GCA_038255045.1 Phormidesmidales cyanobacterium | reverse complement strand
GTCGCCGTAGTAGCTGGTAATGGTGGCGGTGGCGGTGGGGTAGCCCACGTAGGTGATAAACGCATTGGGCAACTCGTCAGGAATTTCGCCCACCCACAGGCGGACGGCGGTGACCCCGTCGATGTTTGCCGCATCGTAACGAATGACGGTGTAGCCCAAGGCCTGAATTGTTTTTAGCGACTGGCCGACCACTTCCCTAGGCGGCGCATCTTGCCAGGTGACCTCGGTGCGCATGGCAGGCAGACTACCGTTGGCTCCGGCGCTGTCGGCGACGAGCTGGGGGGCGGTGGTCTGCTCGCTAACTTGCCACCCCACCGGAAACGCAATGGAAAATAAATCGGCGTAGCTGGTAGTTTCTAGGGCCGGGGCGGCGGCGGCAGCCTCAGCGGCAATCAGGGGATCTGGAGCCTGGGCCAGGGCGGGCGATAGCCCCATGGTCAGGGCCGCCGACCCTAGCACTAAACCTAACGTCTTCAGCTGTTTCATCATGCCTCTCCTCTGCAATGACTCAATTGCAATGACTTAATACTGGCTCAATTACTGCCGCCTATTATTACCTACAGAATTACCTACAGAAGCTGGTATTGCCCAAACCAGGTGCGGGGCGATCGCCCCGAGGAAGTACGCTAGCCTTTGAGCAGCTCTGTTTCTTTTAACCGCAGCCCATGCCCCCGGCCCCCGACTCTGACCCCAAACCCGGCCACCTCTACGTGGTGGGCACCCCCCGGGGCAACCTCGAAGATATGACCTTTCGGGCGGTGCGAATGTTGCAGTCGGTCGATCTAATCGCCGCCGAAGACACTCGCCACACGGGCAAGCTGCTGGCGCACTTTCAGATCACCACGCCGCAGATTAGCTACCACGAGCACAACCGCCACAGCCGCATTGGTGAGGTGCTGCACCACCTGCAAGAGCGGCAGCAGGCGGTGGCCCTGGTCAGCGATGCGGGCATGCCGGGCATCTCCGACCCGGGCTACGAACTGGTGGTCGCCTGCGTCGAGGCCCAGATTCCGGTGGTGCCGATTCCGGGGCCAACGGCGGCGATGACGGCGCTGTGTGTGTCGGGGCTACCGAGCGATCGCTTTGTCTTCGAAGGGTTCTTACCCCTTAAGGGCAAAGAGCGCACCGCCCGCCTAGAAGCTCTGGCCCAGGCAGATCGCACCATCATTCTCTACGAAGCGCCCCACAAGTTGATCAAAACCCTGGAAGATTTAGTCGCGGCGCTGGGGGGCGATCGCCCCGTCACCCTGGGCCGCGAACTCACCAAACGATTTGAAGAATTTTGGCGCGGCACCCTGGCTGAAGCCCTGACCCACTACCAAAGCTCAGCCCCCAAGGGTGAATTTACCCTCGTGATCCAGGGCGTGGCCCGTGACGCGCCGGTGCTGTCTGAGCAGGCCATCAAAGCCGAGCTAGAGCACCTGCTGAGTCAGGGTTTGTCTCGGGCCGATGCCAGCCGCCAGCTCGCCAAAGCCACCGGGCAGCCTAAGAAAGCGATCTATCAGCTCTCTCTCACCCTCAATTCTCTTTCTATTGATTAGAAAAACTCACCCCTACAGACGATTTGACCCGAGGAGAAAGTAAGTACCGTTGAAGTAAGGTTCAGTGGGGCTGACTGTAACGGGTTAGCTTCTGTTGAACAGCAGTTTTTACCACGGCTTTTTATCAACATGAACACCAACGAAAGAATTAATTCTGATCGCGACCCGGTTAATCGCGACCTCGATGCCAACCCCAATGTTGATCGCGTACCCGATTCTGACACCAACCCTGACCCGATTACCGGAGAGCACGGCGCTCGCCCCGTGGGCACTGGGATCGGTGCAGCAGGCGCAGGCACCATCGGCACCGCTGTAGGGGTTGCGGTCGGTGGCCCCATCGGGGGTGTGATCGGCGCTGTGGTCGGCTCCGTGGCGGGTGGCCTGCTCGGCAAGGGCGTGTCAGAAACCATTGACCCCACCGTGGAAGATGAATACTGGCGACATAGCTACGCCACCCGCCCCTATGTGGACCCTGACCATACCTACGAAGACTACAGCCCTGCCTATCGCACTGGTTATGAAGGCTATTCAACCTATGCAAAGGATGGATTGACCTACCAAGATGCTGAACCCCCTCTCAGAACTCGGTATGAGCAAGAGTACGGTTCTAGCCGCCTGGGCTGGGATAAAGCTCGGCCCGCCAGCCAAGACGCCTGGCATCGGCTTGAGCACGACTCCGCCGCCAACGACACTGATATCAAATAGATAGCTGGCTGGAGTTGGCGCAACTTTGGCGCAACTTTGACGCAATTAAAGGCTCAGGTGCGATCGCCTCTGATGACGTTTCCCCTTGACCTCTATTCTGTCTCTTGACGCGCGCTACTCAATGTAGGTTTGCAATAGCCGAATCACCGCCGCCACCGAAGCCAACGATGCTGTTTCGGTGGCGGTGTGGTATTCGGTGGTGGGAATTTGCAGCGTGGTGCCCGTCACCGCCCCATCGGTGGCGGCGGTGAGGCGGCCCATCTCGGTGCGGCCCAGGGAGTAGGGCTTGGGGCGGGTGAGGTTTTGGGCGGCGATGTAGTCGTCTTTGTAGCTGTAGGGAATGTGCAGCTGGGCGCAGCGATCGCCCAGTTCTTGGGTAATGTCGGCGGCAAAGTCGGCGCTGGCGTCTCTGCGGCGCAGGGTGACCAACTGCTCATCGGCGGCCTCGCGGCTGTGGTAAGGGCTGGTGTCGAGGGCCACCAGCCGCTGGGTCGAGATCCGCTGCCGCTGAAACCACGACAGGGCGTAGCGCCAGCTGCGGCCCGACTCTTCTTGGGCGGTAAACAGAGCGGTGCCCTCAAACCCGCAGCGGAAGAGAAAAATAATAATGGCGGCGCTAATCACGTTGTCAAGCTGGGCCGAAATGTAGCCATCTTTAAATTGCAGACGGTCTAAAAAGGCGACGGGGGTGCCCGGCTGCAGGTAGTCGAGGCCATCGACCTCAAAGATCAGGTTGCGGCGCTCGGGGCAAATGTAAGAATTGGTGATCACCCCCTGGCCGATGTAGGTGCCGGTGTAGGGCAGGTGGGCCTGCACCCGCTGACCCTGAAAGCGATTTTCGATAGTGTGCAGCATTTGCTCAGACACCGAGTCGCCCGTCAGCTCGCTCTGGTTGCCCGCGATGAAGGCCGCATACTGAAACTCGTTGGGGCCAGTACACAGCAGCCCGTGGCGATCAATGTGGGCCGACAGCATCAGGTCGTGGGGGCGACGGCCCTGGGCCACCAGCACCCCGTGGTAGTAGCTGACCTCAGCGCCAACCTCGTCTAGCTCGCGGCGCAGCACCCGAAAGAATGAGTCTTCGCTACCCACCACGGCGGGTTCACGAATTAAGAACTGAAGAATTTCAAGAAAGTCGGCCAGCCCTTCGAGGGGCACGGGGTCAGCAGCCAAAGCGGCCTGGGCAGTGGCCACCGGGCCAACGAGTTGGTCAACAACCAGGTTCAGTGGACTCATGGGACAGGGGCCTGCCAGAAGTTTGCCTGCGAAATGAACGTGATCGCTACACTATGTATCCCCGAACACTATCCGCATTCCAGAACAGTACCCCGAAGCGCTGTGACGTTTAGTGAAGCCCAATACAGATCGGCCAGATCGGCAGTTTTTTGCGAGCGCGCAATCCTGCAAACCCCAGTGGAGAACCGGAGTATAATAAAACGGATCGCTCTTTACCTCGCCTGCCCTGTGGATCTGTCTGCTAAAAGTGAATATGCCCTGCTGGCTCTGCTGGAGCTTAGCCCCCGCTTTGCCAGCGGCGAGCCGCTGCAAATTCGGCAGATTGCCAGCCAGCAAAATATTCCCGATCGCTACCTGGAGCAGCTGCTGGCTACCCTGCGGCGGGCGGGCCTGGTCAAAAGCCTGCGGGGCGCTCGCGGCGGCTATTTGCTGGCCCGTGACCCGTGGAAGATTACCCTCAATGATGTGGTGAGCTGCATTGAAGGGTTTGAGGCCCAGGCAGACCCGGCCCAGTCGTCCCCGACTCCAGAGACGCTGGTGATTCAGGCGGTGTGGGGTGAGGCCCGCCAGGCGGCTGAAACCGTGCTGCAAAAATGCACCCTGCAAGACCTGGTAGAACGGCGCAACGCCCAGCAGCAAGTCGACATTATGTATTACATCTAGGCCCATTACTACATTCAGGCCCCATGCGAATTGCCGAAAACGTGACCCAGCTCATTGGCCGCACCCCCCTGGTGCAGCTGAACCGCATTCCCCAAGAGGATGGCTGCCTGGCCCGCCTGGTGATCAAGCTCGAGGGCATGAACCCCTCCGCCTCGGTCAAAGACCGCATCGGCATCAGCATGATCGAGGCCGCCGAGGCCGAAGGACTGATCACCCCCGGCAAAACCACCCTGGTCGAACCCACCTCGGGCAACACCGGCATTGCCCTGGCGATGGCGGCGGCGGCCAAGGGCTACCGCCTGATTCTCACCATGCCCGAGACCATGAGCTCAGAGCGGCGGGCCATGCTGCGGGCCTACGGGGCCGAGCTAGAGCTAACGCCGGGGTCGGCGGGCATGTCGGGCTGCATTCAGCGGGCCCAGGATATTCTCGACCGGCTGCCCGATGCCTACATGCTGCAACAGTTTCGCAACCCGGCCAACCCCGATATTCACCGCCGCACCACCGCCGAAGAGATCTGGGCCGACACCGATGGCCAGGTCGATATGCTGGTGGCGGGGGTGGGCACGGGCGGCACCATTACCGGCGTGGCCGACGTGCTCAAGCAGCGCCGGCCAGGGTTCAAAGCCATTGCCGTCGAGCCGGTTAACAGCCCGGTGCTCTCGGGCGGCAGACCCGGCTCCCACAAGATCCAGGGCATTGGGGCGGGGTTTGTGCCCGAGGTGCTCGATGTGAGTTTGATCGATGAAGTGGTGCAGGTGACCGATGACGATGCGATCGCCTACGGTCGCCGCCTCGCCCGCGATGAGGGCCTGCTCTCGGGCATTTCCACCGGGGCCGCTGTGAAGGCAGCGGTGGATGTGGGCCGCCGCCCCGAGAACGAGGGCAAGCTAATCGTGATCATTCAGCCCAGCTTTGGCGAGCGCTACCTGAGTACGCCCCTGTTCCAAGACCCAGAGCTGCTGACGTCGCTGGCGATCGGGTAGTTTCAGGTGCTGCTCGGTGGGTCGGATGGAGTGCTGCTGCTGCCGGGCAGGTCAGATTGGCAATGCGCCACTTACAGGTCATCACGGCTCCTCTGCCCTGGCCCATCCTCCCAGCCTCCGGTAGAGTTCTGTAGAATGACAGGGTAAGAACCAACAGGCTTAGGGTTAGCTCTACAGATGGGCGCAGCGGTATCGATTAAAAACCTGAAAAAGTCCTACGGGGCGGTGACGGCGGTGCAGGATGTGTCGCTCACCATTGAGCCGGGCGAAATTTTTGGCCTGCTGGGGCCAAACGGGGCGGGCAAAACCACCACCATTCGCTGCCTCTGCACCCTGGCCACCCCCGACAGCGGCACCCTTGAGGTGATGGGGGTTTCGGTGCTAGAGCAGCCCCGGCTGGTGCGCCAGTACCTCGGCTACATTGCCCAAGAGGTGGCGATCGACAAGGTGCTCACCGGGCGCGAACTGTTGCAGCTTCAGGCCGACATTTACCACATGCCTAAGGGCATCTCGGGTCGCCGCATTGACCAGATGATCGACCTGCTAGAGCTGGGGGAGTGGGCCGACCAAAGGACGGGCACCTACTCCGGGGGCCTCAAGAAACGGCTAGACCTGGCCCTGGGGCTGCTGCACCAGCCAGAGATTTTGGTGCTAGACGAGCCCACCGTGGGCCTAGATATTGAGACGCGCTCGGCGGTGTGGGGCTTTCTGCGGCAGCTGCGGGCGGCGGGCACCACGGTGCTGATTACCAGCCACTACCTAGAAGAGGTGGATGCTCTGGCTGATCGCGTCGCCATTATCGACCGGGGCCGGGTGATTGCCTCGGGCACCCCCAGCGCTCTAAAGGACAAGATTGGGGGCGATCGCATCACCCTGCGCATTCGCGAATTTACCGCCGCCGACGAGGCCCACCAGGCCCAGAACCTGCTGGCCGAGCTGCCCTTTGTGCGCGAGGTGATCGTCAACGCCGCCCAGGGCAACTCGCTGAACCTGGTGGTTGACCGCCAGCCCGACGTGCTGCTGACGGTGCAGCAGGCCCTCAAAGCCGCCGACCTGCCCGTATTTGGCATTGCCCAGTCGCGCCCCAGCCTCGACGATGTCTACCTGGCCGCCACGGGCCGCACCCTGATGGATGCAGAGATGGCCGCCGTGGGCCAGCGCGACCTTAAAAAAGAAAAGAAACAGGCCATGAAGGGATCCTAGGAAAACACTATGACCACCACCATTCCCACCCCATCTCCCCGGCGCGAGGCTGCCCCCAGCCTCGAAAATTTAGAACTCAAAGCTTGGAAGGCTGAGCTAGTCAAATCTGAAGGCCTGGTTGCTGGAGCCTTTGTGCAAGAGACCCTGGCCATGACCCGACGGCTGTTTATTCAGCTCCAGCGTCGTCCCTCCACCCTGGTGGCGGGGGTGATTCAGCCGCTGATCTGGCTGGTGCTGTTTGGGGCGCTGTTTCAAAATGTGCCAGCGGGCCTGTTTGGCGAAAGCCGCAACTACGGCCAGTTTTTGGGGGCGGGCATTATTGTGTTTACCGCCTTTGGCGGGGCGCTCAACGCCGGGCTACCGGTGATGTTTGACCGCGAGTTTGGCTTTTTAAACCGATTTTTAGTCGCTCCCTTAGCTTCGCGCTACTCGATTGTGGTGGCCTCGGCGCTGTTTATTGCGGCCCTGAGCCTGGTGCAGACGGCGATGATTGTAGGTCTCAGCGCGGTGCTGGGGGCAGGCTTGCCCAGCCTGTCGGGGCTGCTGCTGGTGCTGTTTATTGTGATCACCCTGGTGCTGGGGGTGACGGCCCTGAGCCTGGGGTTGACCTTTGCCCTGCCCGGCCACATTGAGCTAATCGCGGTAATTTTTGTCACCAACCTGCCGCTGCTGTTTTCGAGCACCGCCCTGGTGCCCCTAGAGTTTATGCCTGGCTGGCTGCAGGTGGTGGCGAGCCTAAACCCGCTGACCTATGCGATCGAGCCGATTCGCTACGTCTATCTGCATCCGGTTTGGGGTCTGGGCAGTACGGTACTGCAAACACCTTTTGCGGCGGTGTCGCTGGGGGCCTGCCTGGCGGTGCTGGTGGCTTTCTGCGGGCTGGCGCTGGGGCTGATTCAGCCGCTATTGCGCCGCCGCATCGCCTAATGCTCGCTTGATCAACCGAGCTAATCAAGCCAGTTGCAGAGCTGGTATAAGGGGTCGGCAGCTCGCGGGTTAGCGGCTACAATAGCTTGCATAGGTCGCACGAAATTCCTGGGCGATCGCAACATTCTGCTCAATGTGTCTTCTGTTCAACCTGCTTATTTATTGGTGTCAAGGACTGCCCTATGGCTTACCCGAAACAACTATCTCGCCCCCTAGCCGCTGCGATCGCGGCGGTGGGTCTACTGGTGGCCCCGGCGGCCCTGGCCCAGTCTACGACGAGCACCGACCCCTCTCGCACTCCCCGGGTAGATGCCGCCGAGGGGTTTGGCTCTAGCGATGCCAGCAGCGGTATTTTTGGCGAAAACGCTAGCCCCTTCGACCTGATTCACCGGGCTGTGCTGATGAACGAGCGCAGCGCCAGCGACTTTGGCCGTCAGCATCGGGGCCGCATCAGCGATGAAGCCTCTAACTACCGTACCCTCCAGCGCGAAGCTTTACAGCGTCAGGCTCAGCCCGCCGCCGTTCCCGCCGCCGCCGAATAAAACAACGACTAGTAAGCCACATAAGCCGCCGCTAAACATCAGCGGCGGCTTTTTGTCACCTACCTTTTGCTACAGCCCGCAGGTAAACAGCCGGGTGAGAGAATAGTTGACCATCTTATCCCCGTAGGGGGAATCCCACCAGATAACCGGGTAGCAGCCCACCGGATCGTCGAGGTCGTAGCGGGCTTGGTCAAGGGTTTTCCACTGATTGTTTTGCCGCCAGCCCACTCGATCGCCCAGGCGGTTGAGGGCGGCTGCGTCTTGGGCGATCGCGCTTTCGAGGGTGCCGCCCACCGATTTGTAAAGCTGGAGCTGCACGCTAAAGCCAAACCGCCCGCCTGTATAAGTAACCCACAGGCGATCAACCACCCGCAGCACGCTGCACGGAAACTTTAGAATCGCATCGGGGGGCAGATCTTCGCGATCGGGGGTGCCCGCCTCCTGCAAAATCACCCGCACCGTTTCTTCGTCAGCCTCCCGCAGCTTGCCGGTCTTGAGCAGCCGCTGGAGGGGCTGGTAGCGCTCCACGTCAGTAACTAGCGTCAAAGCATCTTCCAGTCGGGCAATGCGCTCGATTAGCCCCTGCTGAATGAACCCCTCTAGTCTGGTTTCCAGCCCTTCTAAGCGGGCCATTAGTTCGTCCCGTTCTCCATCCATGCCGCACCGACTCCCTAGGAAGAATGTTAGCCAGAGCCGCCCCCAGGCCGCCTCGCCACGGCAGACCCAGTGGGTAATCTGAGGCCGAGTTATCTGGCCAACGCTATAAATTCTAGTACCGCGCCGCCGCCAACGACATGACCTAACCCTAACCCTGTTAAGGTGGCCCAGACCGCAGGTCAGGATCGCCAGATTGGCCGCTGAGCCTAGGACTGCAAGTCCCAGACTCCAAGCAGAAATTCTCTGAAGAGGATTGGGGGACGGACTACCCCAGTCTGCTTTAGCAGACTTGTGCGATCAGCCAGGGAGTTCACTCCCTGGTGGTCGTAGC